>JBBSOM010000544.1:0-3224 GCA_038259715.1 Longimicrobiales bacterium | reverse complement strand
GATCAACGCGGCCAGGTGCGCCGCGGTCGCGTTGCGGTGATGCGCGCCCACGCTCGGCCCGAGCGCCACGCTGGGACCCTGCGCGAACTGCTCCGCGAGTTCGCGGATCGTGTCCTCACCGATCCCGGCGGCCTGGGCCGCAGTGGCGGCGTCGTAGGCCGCGAGCACGGAAGCATAAGGCCCGGCCGCGGCGCCTCCCCCGGCGATAACCGAAGCCATCCCGAGCGCGACGGCAGCCTCGGAGCCCGGCTTGATCGGAATCCACTCGTCCGCGTTCTGACCCGTCAGCGAGAGCCGTGGACCGGCGTAGACGAAGCGGCCCTTGGTGCCGTGCTCGTCCACCGCCGACATCCGCGCGAAGTCACGCTGCCAGGAAAGCGGCGCGTCCCCGTCGATGAAGTCGTTGCCAAACGAGATCAGAAAGCGCGCCTGGTCGATCTGATAGCGCGGCAGTTCGTCTGTGCCGAAAGCGATTCGGGCCGCCTCACGAGCCGGCGCTTCGGAAACCGCCTCGTAGTAGACCCGACGACCGCCCACCGCGCCGACGAACTGATCGACGAGGTGCGACATCGTCGACCCCGAGTGTCCGCCGATGTACAGAACGTTGCCGGCAGCGCCCTTGATGCGCTCCGCCAGCATGGCCTCGGCGTCCTCCCAGGAAATCGCGCGCAGGGCACCGTTGTCCCGGACCATCGGGCTCGAATAGCGGTCCGGGTTGTAGAGGTGCTGGAGTGTCGCGTGACCCTTGGAGCAGAGCGCCCCGTTCGAGACCGGATGCTTCGGGTTCCCCTCGAGTTTGATCACGCGCCCTTCGCGGGTCTTCACCCAGACGCCGCATCCGACCGAACAGCCCTGGCACACCGAGGTGTACCATGTGGCCACGCCAGGCGTGATCGTCTCGTCGGCGGTGACGTAGGGGAGCAGCCGCTCGACCTTTCCGGTGTCGCATGCGGTGAGGGTCGCACCGGCTCCCGTCACGCCGAGAACCTTGAGAAAGTCCCGCCGCTTGATGCCGTCACTCATGATCGGGCCGGCCTTTAGTAGTGGCACACGGCGCAGTCGTCCGATGCGCCGCTCTTGCGATGACAGTCGATGCACCAGCCCATGTTCTTACCACCCCAGACAGGGCTGCGCGTGTTGATCACGTCCATGGTCTGGACCTCGCCGTGACACGTCTGACACTGAAGACCCGCCTGGACGTGGCGCATGTGAGGGTAATGGGCGTGGTCGGAGATCTTGTAGATACGGACCCAGGGAATCGGCTTCTTGTCGTTCCAGTACTGCATCAGCTTGGCGACTTCCTCGGGCTTGTTCGCCCCCGGAATCACCTGATGGCATCCCACACACGTTTCGACGGCGGGGATTCCCGCGTCCACCGAACGCTCGGCCGAGAAATGGCAGTACTGGCAATCCATGCCGAGCTGCCCCGGTTCGCTGCCGGCGTGCGTGTTGTGGGGAAAGGCTATGGGTTGGCCGGAAGGATAGGACTCCACCGACCCGGCGGGGGCCGCCTCCTGGGCGTCCTGAACCCGCACGAAGGCGAGACCGGCGAAGGCAAGAATCGCAGCGATTCCGCCGATGAGCCAGGGTTTTTTCATCTCGACGCTGCACTCCTGAGCGCGCACGCACCCCGGTCCGGGGCGCCACGTGGACGGTCGACTTTCCTCGCTTCCGAAGAGGCGTCCGTCGAAGAAAACCGCCCTGGGGAAAACGCGGGATCAACCTACCCGGGGACGGGGGACGGGGTCAAGGCGACGCGCCTCGGCTGCGAGAACCTTTCCTGGGAAGCTGGGGTTATACTGCTCTCCCGTTCGCGTCCTCCACGGGGCGCGTCCTTCCGGCCCGGACAACCGCCTCGCAGAACGACCGACTCGATGGCCGAAACAAGAACCGCGTCGCCGACCATGGATGCGCGACCGTCTCTGGAACTCCTGGACCATCTCGTGCAGGAGGTGGAGACGGTGTTCCACGGGAAGCGGGACGTGGTCCGGCTGGCCTTGTCGGCCCTGCTCGCCCGAGGACACGTGCTCTTCGAGGACGTTCCGGGCGTTGGCAAGACCACGCTGGCGCACGCGCTCGCGCGCACCTTGGGCGTCGAGTTCCGCCGCATCCAGTTCACGTCCGATCTGCTCCCCTCGGATGTACTGGGGGTGTCTGTATACCGGCCCCAGACGGGCGAGTTCGAGAACCGGCCCGGTCCGATCTTCGCCAACCTGGTGCTGGCGGACGAGATCAACCGGGCACCGCCGCGCACGCAGAGCGGGCTGCTGGAAGCCATGCAGGAAGGCAGCGTCACGATCGACGACACGACGTATGAACTCCCGCGTCCGTTCCTGGTCATGGCGACGCAGAACCCCTTGGAACACCACGGTACGTACCCCCTGCCCGAGAGCCAGCTCGATCGCTTCATGGTGCGGATCACGATCGGGTACCCGGATTCGGACGCCGAGCGGCGCATCCTCATGGATTCCTCGAGCATGCGACCGGCGCTCGATCGCGTGCGCGCCGTCCTCTCCCGGACCCAGGTCCTCCAACTGCAGGAGCGGGTCGAAGAGGTCGATGCGGATCCGGCCATCGTCGACTACCTGATGGCGATCGTCGAGCGCACTCGACAGACACCGAAGCTGCGTGTGGGCGTCAGCCCGCGGGGCTCCATCGCGCTCTACCGGGCGGCCCGCGCGTACGCGCTCACACAGTGCCGGACCTACCTTGTTCCGGACGATGTGACCCACCTCGTCATTCCCTGCTTCGCCCACCGCATCCTTGCCGTGGGTACTTCCGGCGCGGTTCTGGACGGACACGAGCAGGCGGCCCAGATCCTCGAGGGGATCCTCGAGGAGGTCGAGGCGCCGGTGTGAGGGGCGGCGGCGCATCCTTCCGCTGGCTTCGAGACGGGTGGCGGAGGTTGCGCGCCTGGCGGCGGATCAGCTTCACCACGGGCGGCCTGGTCTTCACGCTCGGCACCTTCGCGGTCGGCTTCGCCGCGCTGAACACCGGCAACAACCTGCTTTACCTCCTGCTCGGAGCCATGCTCGGCTTTATCGCCGTAAGCGGATGGCTGTCCGAGCAGGCTATCCGCGCCATCGAAGTCGAACGGCGTGTTCCGCGTGCGGTCACGGTCGGCCAGGAGCTCCGCATCGGGTATCGTGTCGTCAACCACAAGACCAGGCTCCCCAGCTTGGCCGTCGAATTGGTGGAGGGCGCCCTGCCCGGCCGGGCCTTCG
>JBBSOM010000543.1:0-3233 GCA_038259715.1 Longimicrobiales bacterium | reverse complement strand
GAAAGAACAAGTGTTTCTGCCTGTGGGATCTTTCCGGGGGGCTCAGGGCACACCTGCCGCAGGCGCCGAGAGTACCCCGTCGGGGATGCCCCAGGCGTCCACGAGGAGGCGGGCGGACTCACGTATTTCGGTCGCGAGATCGCCCACACGGGCCCGGATCGCCCGGGATTTGTTTCCCTCCAGGTATCCGGCCTCGAGGTACCAACCCCGATGCGTTTCGATGCGCCAGAGGGCGTAGAGCGCCGCGAGCGAACTCAGTACTTCGGAGAGCCCAGGGGTGGGCGCACGCGCAACGCCGTCCTGCAATGCCTCGAGAACGACGCGCTCGACATGGGCATTGGCGAGTTCGAGGAGATGGTCCTGACACTCGTTGATGGCGCGGAATGAGTCCATGCCGGCGTCCATCCGGTACTTCAGCCTCTGAGCCACCGACCGGAGGAGACGTTCCTCACGGTACTCCAGTGATCCGAGGTGGAAGGCCGGGTCGAGAAGGTGCTCTTCATCGCTCCGCCGCGTGACGACGGGATTGAGCGCGGACATCGATTCTCCGGCGCGGTCCGCGATGTAGCGCATCATCCCCCACAGGCGCAGGTCACCCATCTCGTGACGGAAGCGCGACAGGAGGCCCTTGGCCACGAGCTGGAGCAGCACGTCGTTGGCGCCCTCGAAGGTCGTGAACACATCGGTGTCGGCTTTGAGGGCGCCGAAGCGATTCGCCGCCAGGTATCCGACGCCTCCGCACGCTTCACGGCACACCTGCAGCGTCTCGACGCAATGGCGGGACGCGTACGCCTTCAGGCCGGCGGCGCGCACCTCGAGTTCGGAGTCCGCCTCCTTGACCGCGTCGCCACCCATGCGGCGCTGCAGGTCCCGCACGGCGAAGTGGAGGCCGTAGGTGGCGGCCAGGCGCGGCATGAGCGCACGCTGGACGGCGCGGTGGTCGAGGAGCGCAACTTCGGGCTCGCCCTCGGACCCGAACTGGCGGCGGCGCTCCGTGTGGCGCACCGCGATGGTGAGCCCCGTCTTGGTCGCGCTGACCGAAGCCGCGGCGATGCTCACGCGCCCCGTCACCAGCGTGCCGAGCATGGTGAAGAAGCGCCGGCCCGAACCCGCGATCTCGCTCCGGTAGACGCCGTCGTCGTCGATCTGGGCGAAGCGATCGAGGAGGTTGTCTCTCGGGACGCGCACCGAGTCGAACCAGATGCGGCCGTTGTCGACGCCGTTGAGGCCCTCCTTGAGCCCCCGGTCCTCGATGCGCACGCCCTGGAGCAGGTGCCCTTCCTCATCGCGGAGCGGAACCACGATGGCGTGCACTCCGTGGTCCTCGCCGGCGACGATCAGGCGGGCGAAGACGGTGGCCATGCGTCCATCCAGGGCGGCGTTGCCGATCCAGTCCTTTCCGGCGGCCTCGTCGGGCGTGTGGAGGACGAGTTCGTCCGTCCCGGCATCGTAGGTGGCCGACGTCCGCAGGTCGCGCACGTTGGAACCGTGTCCCGTCTCGGTCATGGCATAGCACCCGGGCAGCGCCATCGATGCGATGTCGGGGAGCCAGCGTTCGTGATGGCGCCGGGTGCCGAGCTGGAGAATGCTTCCGCCGAAGAGCCCGAACTGTACGCCGTACTTCACGAGTACGCTCAGATCGCCGAAGGCCAGCGTCTCGAAGACAGCCACTCCTCCGGCCGGGTCGCCCTGGCCGCCGTAGGCTTCGGGCATCCCCACCGCCCCATATCCTTGCAGGGCCAGGAAGCGCACCGCGTCGAGCGTTCGAGCGCGGTGTTCCGCCATCGGGATGCCCAGAGGGACGCGGAGCGGCTCCGTGCCGAGGTGCTCCAGGAGAGCCTGGCGGACTTCGGGATGATCCTGGTCGAGAAAGCGGCCGAGTGAGGAGGCATCGCACATCGGCGTGTGCGCCTGCGCAGGGTCCGGCGCGCGCCCGTGCCCGAGGAGCCTGCGCGCCGCGTCGGTGCCGACCTCGCCCAGCATGGCTTCGATCGCATCGAGCCGCGCGCCCGCCGCGGGGTTCGTCCATCGGTCCTCTGCGCCGGCCGCGCGCGCGAGCGCCCGACCGAGGTCGGTCAGGGAGCGTGTGGCCACGGACACATCACCGACGTCGTACCGCCGCGCCAGCGTCGCCAACGATGCCAATTCCGACGGCGTGGGCGGTGATCGGGGGTCGAGCCAGGGTGCGAGAGCCGCACGCTGTCCTGGGGTCATCCGGCCCTGGTCTTCGACGCGCCCACGCAGCGCAAGGACCTCCGCCGGGCTCAGGACGCCGTCCACCCACGCCGCGTGGACGAGCGGAAGGAGGGGTAGCAGCTCGACCTCGTCGGGCCAGGAAAGCGGCGTCGGATCAATGGTGCGGGTCACACGGTTGCCTCGTTGGGAGGAGGTAGTCCTCCCTCAACAACCCTTGACCCCCCGTCGGGGTTCGCGCAACGTCACCGTCTCCCGATTTTCGGTGTGGTGGTTCCGCGGAAACACCACGCTCCTGGCCACCAGACCGATGAGAAGAGGATGGCTGAACCGTTGGTGGGCGTGATCATGGGCTCCCGCTCCGATTGGGACACCATGAAATGCGCGGTGGAGACCCTGAAGGCGCTCGGCGTCCCGCACGAAGCGCGGATCGTGAGCGCGCACCGCACGCCGGACCTGCTTTTCTCGTATGCCTCCGAGGCAGAAGGACGCGGCCTCCAGGTCATCATTGCCGGCGCGGGCGGCGCCGCGCACCTGCCTGGCATGGTCGCGGCAAAGACGGTCCTGCCCGTGCTGGGCGTGCCGGTGCAGAGCAAGGCGCTGTCCGGGCTCGATTCGCTGCTCTCGATCGTGCAGATGCCAGGTGGCGTACCGGTCGGGACACTGGCGATCGGCACCGCCGGCGCGGTGAACGCGGCGCTGCTCGCGGCGTCGATGCTCGGGTCCTTCCACCCCGAGATCCGCGAGGCGGTCCGCCACTATCGGGCGGCGCGTACGCAGGCGGTTCTCGAGGACCCGGACCCGAGGAGTTGAGATGGACGGGTGTGGCAGGCCGAGCTGGATGAGCGGGCCCGCGGCATGAAGGTCGGCATTCTCGGCGGCGGTCAACTCGGGCGTATGCTGGCGCTGGAGGGGCGTCGCCTCGGCATGACGTTCCGCTTCCTCGAGAGGAAGAAGCCGGCCCCGGTCGACGACCTCGGTGAAGTGGTACGAGCGGCTTACGACGACGCCGAAGCCCTCGACCGCTTCGCGGAGGGACT
>JBBSOM010000542.1:0-3234 GCA_038259715.1 Longimicrobiales bacterium | reverse complement strand
GCACCAACAGCAGGGGCGCGGCCGTGATGGACCCCTGGGCGAGCATCCAGTAGCCCAGAGTCAGGGTGAGGAGCCCGGCGGCCGCCAGGATCGCGTTCACCCGCGTGAACCGGAGCGCCGCGCGCTCCTCCGTGTCGGTCGGGATCGTCTTCTTTCTCATGGCCGCAGAATGCTACCGGGAGGCACGGGCGAGGTCAACGCAAGGCGGCCCGTCACGAGCCTCCCACCTCTTCGGCGATTTCGGCCAGATGTTCGGCGAGGTCCTCGTCCGAGATACCGAGCAACTCCGCCGTCGCGGCGTCGTCCCCGCCCGTGCGCTGGTGGATACGCCGGACATGCCGGGTCACGGCCGACGCCAACGTGAGATCCTCCACCAGCCCGACCTCCTGCCCCAGCACCAGGTGGTCGGGCCCGATGATCGTTCCGCGCGCCAGGATCGCGGCACGCATGAGCGAGTTTTCGAGTTCGCGCACGTTGCCGGGCCAATCGTGGGACTCGAGTCGGCGCATGGCGTCATCCGAGATCCGGCGCACGTCCCGACCGGTCTCCCGCCGGATCTTACCGAGCATGGAGGTCGCGAGCGACTCGACATCCTCGACGCGCTCGCGCAGCGCGGGCACGCGTATCTCGACCACCTTCAGCCGGAAATAGAGGTCCTCCCGGAACCTCCCTTCCCGGACCAGGTGCTCCATCGGCTGATGGGTGGCCGCGATCACCCGGGCCTCGGTGGTGCGCGGCGCCTCGCCCCCCACGGGGTAGAACCGCCGTTCCTGAAGCACCCTCAGAAGCTTGGCCTGGAACTCCGGGCTGGTGTCGCCGATTTCGTCCAGGAAGATCGTTCCCCTCCCGGCGAGTTCGAAGTAGCCCTTGCGACCCCCGGTCGCGCCGGTGAACGCTCCTTTGACGTGCCCGAAAAGCTCGGACTCGAGAAGAGTATCGGTGAGCGCGGTGCAGTTCACCGCGATGAACGGCTCCACGCTGTGCTGCGAGTGGTCGTGGATGGCCCGGGCGATGACCTCCTTCCCGGTCCCGGTCTCCCCCCGGATCAGTACGGTGGCGCGGTTCCGGCTCAACACACCGATCGTCTTGTAGATGTCGATCATGCGCGGATCCTTGCCTGTCAGCTTCGGGCGGATTTCCGCGTCCTCCTCGTCGGTCGCCGAATCCTCCGCGCCCGCCTCGTCGGCTTCGAGATTCAAGGCGCGTTCGCGGAAGCATCGCTCGGCCAGCGCCAGGAGCGCCTTCGGGTCGACGGGTTTGACGAGGAAGTCGAACGCGCCGGCCTTCATGGCGGAGACCGCCGTCTCCATGTCCTGATGGCCGGTCATGACCACGATGTCCATTCCGCCCATGCTCTCGTGCAGCCGTTCGAGCAACTCCAGACCACTCATGCCGTCCATCCGGACATCGGTAACCACCAAACCCGGCTCGAAGGCCCCGATGCGCGACAGCGCCTGCTCGGCACTTCCGGCGGTTTCCACCTCGTAGCCGCCGTGGACCAGTCGCGTTCGATAGACCTCCAGGGCGTCGGTATCGTCGTCGACGATCAGGATTCGGTCGCTCATGATGGTCCTTCTACCCTGGAAGAGGGATCATGGGGCGCTGGATCGGGATCATCGGCTTCCCAATATGCGGGAAAATCCGGCAATTCGGTTGCGCGGAGCCGCGCGAGGCGTTCATGATTGCGGGTGTGCCGAGATCGGAGCATGAGCAGCAAGACAAGTGCCAGGGCCATCCAGAAGATGGCGGACCGGGAAAGCACGAACAACCATCCGTAGTGGGACCGCACCCACGCCCGCCAATCCTCTTCGAGTTGGCCCGAGCTGACGCCGAACGTATTGCGTAGGGCCGCCTCGAAGTCGCCCGAGTCGCGCCACCGGGTCAGGAACAGCTGGAGGCCGCGGTCACCGCTCTCGTGCAACAGGTACCCGAGAGCACTCGCGGCGAGCAGGTACGCCGCGTCGGCGTTGGCGCGCTCCCTCGGCCACTGGAGCGTGAGCGAGTCCATCGCCGGCGCCCGCCCGAGCGCGAGCAGCACCCGCAGGCGCCACGCCTGGGAAAGCTCCCAGCCACCGGCGGCGTACTGGGCGTACCCCTCGTCGAACCAGCGCGGTACGCGCAACGCGCCGAGATACTGGTGGAGCCCGAGGTGCGCCCACTCGTGCCGGAGCACCCGTCGCCCTTCCACGTCCACCAGCGAGCGTCCCTGCCCACCGGGAACGACGAGCAGGTTCAGGGACGGGAGAGCGACGCCGGCCCCCCACTCGGGCACCTGCCCTCCGGTCAGGCGGTCGAAGGCCGCTCGCGAATGCGCCACGACCGCACGCACGTCGTTCGGCAGGGTGTCCGGCAGGCCGGGAAGCGGGCGCTGGCCCTCGAGGAAGTCCCGGACCCGCTTGGCGGTCAGGGAGTCCGCCGGCTGATAGAGCACGCTCACACGGACGCCGACGAGTTCGTCGTAGATCTCACCGTCCAGGGTGCGCGGTACGCGCGTCGTCGCCTGCGCGGAAAGCGGGCCGGAAAAGCTCGCGAGCGCAACGACGATGGTGATGACCGAAGGGACGCTCACCCGCCCTGCAGCGTCTCCAGCTTCGCGCGTACCGCCTCGTTGTGGGGGTTGAGGTCGAGCGCACGCCGCCACAACAGCAGCGCCACATCCCGGTCGTTGGCCTTGTAGGCCAATGTCCCCAACCGCAGGTAGACATCGTCGCCGAGGCGCGGGGAGAGTTTGACGGCCTTCTCGTATTGGATCCGCGCGCTCTCATGATCACCCCGGGCCCAGGCCTGATCGCCCAGATTCTTGTGCGCCTGAGGAGGCGCCGGGCTCACGGCGACCGCGCGCTTGTACAGGGCCTCCGCGGCATCCGCCTCTCCGCGACGCTCGAGCACTGCCGCGGTGTTGACCAGGATCGCCCCGGAATCGGGGTAGTGCGCCAGCCCCTCCCGCCCCACGGCGACCGCCGAGTCCAGGTCCCCGGCAACGGCCGACGCGAGCACGGTGAAGGTGTAGTAGATCGCCGACGGCTTCCTGAGCTTCGGCGCCGTGCGGTAAGCTCGCAGGGACTCGAGAGCATTCTCCGTATCACCCCCCTCGAGGTACACGATACCCTTCAGCAACTGAAGGTCGTGATCGTCCGGACGGGCGGTCCGGGCGACGTCGAGCGCATCGAGAGCCTCGTGGTATCGCCCCATGAGCTGGAGCACCAGAGCGCGGTTCCGTTGCACGGCGTAGCT
>JBBSOM010000541.1:0-3242 GCA_038259715.1 Longimicrobiales bacterium | reverse complement strand
TCAGAGCGCGTGGATCAAGGAGCAGCAGGTGCGCGTCAAGGACGGGGGCATCACCGAGTATCAGGTGAACATGAAAGTCACGTTCGTCATCGACGATTGAGCGGGCCGCGGGAGGACAGCCATGCGTTGGAGCCCGCGTAGGGGCCAGAGTGACCTCGAGGATCGACGTGGCCTGGGGGGGCGATCCGCGCTCGGGGCCGGTGCGACCGTCGTTATCCTCCTCCTGAGCGTTGCGTTCAAGCAGGATTTCTTCGCGCTTATCGGCGCGAGCGACGGAGCTCCCTCGGGTGGCAGCGTCGCCCCGGCAGCCTCCAGCCCGGCGGAGGACAGCGTCGTCCAGTTCGTCGAGTTCGTGGTGGGGGACGCCCAGGATACCTGGTCCACGGCCCTGGGTCCGGAGTATCGCCGGGCCAGGGTCGTGCTGTTTCGCGGCGGAGTACAGTCCGGTTGTGGCGACGCGGATGCCGCGATGGGGCCCTTCTACTGCCCGGCGGACGAGCGCGTATACCTTGATCTCGGCTTCTTCGATGAGTTGAGCGAACGCTTCGGCGCGCCGGGCGATTTCGCGCAGGCATACGTACTGGCCCATGAGGTCGGGCACCACATTCAGCACCTCCTCGGGACCGACGCCGCAGTGCGCGACGCGGGCCGAAGGCGCCCCGAGCAGGCGAACGGGCTTTCCGTGGCGCTCGAGTTGCAGGCCGACTGCTTCGCGGGGATATGGGCCTCCACCGCCGCGCAACGTGATCTGCTGGAAATCGGCGACGTGGAGGAGGGGCTCGGGGCCGCTTCGGCGGTTGGAGACGACCGTATTCAGAGGATGACCCGCGGCCAGGTCGACCCGGATTCGTTCACCCATGGATCCGCCGCGGACCGTTCGCGCTGGTTCAAGCGCGGCTTCGACACCGGGAGAGTCGACGCTTGCGACACGTTCGAGGGCGGAGGCCTACCTCGACCGTGATCGACAACACACCCACCGGTGGAGGCGCCCCACGACGTAGAATACCCTGATCCCCGACGGCGAGCGCCCCGCGGACCGCATGGCGTCCACGGGTGGCCCATGTCCATGACACCCGCCGTTGCGCGCGACTCCGCACCTCCCGCAAGCTGTCGCATGCAACCGTGGCCATCTCGCATCATCCGTGTCCTCGCGCCGGGCTTCGCCACCCTGACCGTGGTGGCCGCAGCGCTCTTTCCCGCTCGAGCCGCTGCCCAGCAGACGGGTGCGCTCGACCCCGAGGCCCGGCCGCGACCGGAGCTGCGGCTGGCACCCTCCTCGGGAATCCGCATCGACGGGCGGCTGGACGAGGCCGCGTGGGCAGCCGTGGAGCCCATCACCGACTTCGTGCAGTCGGAGCCGGACGCAGGCGCCCCGGCCACCGAACGGACCGAGGTGCGCATCACCTACGACCGGAATTACCTGTACGTCGGCGCCGAGATGTTCGACTCCGACCCCGACGGCCTCGTGCTCGGAGGACTGGAGCGGGATTCCCCCGGGATCCTGTTCGAGGAGATGGACGCGTTCGGATTGACTCTGGATACGTTCCTGGACCGCCGGAGTTCGTTCATCTTCTTCGTGAACCCGGCGGGAGGGATCAAGGACGGCCAGGGAACCGATGACGGCCGTGCCCGTGACTACGGGTGGGACGGCGTCGTGGACGTGCGCACCCGGGTCGACGACCGGGGCTGGACGATGGAGATGGCCATTCCCTGGCGAACGCTCCGCTTCGATCCCACCCTCCCGGACCAGCGCTGGGGCATGAACGTGATGCGCCGGATCCGCCGTAAGAACGAGGTCTCGTATTGGGCCCCCCTGGATCGGAGGAACCGGATCTTCCTGATGTCCCGGGCGGGCACGGTGACGGGGATGGAGCATCTCCCGGCGGCCCGGAACCTGAGCATCAAGCCGTTCGCCCTCGGGGCCAGATCCACGAACAACGCCCTGGAGGCCGACCCGCGCAGCACGCACGCCGACGGGGGCGTTGACGCCAAGTGGGGCATCACACCGAGCCTGACCATGGACCTGACGTGGCGCACCGACTTCTCCCAGGTCGAGGTGGACCAAGAACAGGTGAACCTCACGCGCTTCCCGGTCTTCTTCCCCGAGCTGCGAGAGTTCTTTCTGGAGAACTCCGGGACCTTCACCTTCGGCGACATGGACGGAGGGCCGGGAGGGCCTCGCCTGGGCTCCTCCCTCCGGGACCTTACGCTCTTCCATTCGCGGCAGATCGGCCTACGCGGCGGGAACCCCGTGCCCCTCCTGGGAGGCGCGCGTCTGACGGGCCGGGTCGGCGATTTCGAACTGGGCATCCTCAACGTCCAGAGCGAGTCCTACAGGGGCCTTCCGGCCGAGAACTTCAGCGTACTCCGCGTGCGCCGGAGCGTGTTCCGTAACTCCGACGTGGGCGTCATCGTGACCAACCGGGCGCCTACGGGCATCCCGGACGGCATCGGGAACCTGGCCGCCGGCGTCGACGCCAACCTGCGCGTGTTCGGCAGCCTGTTCGTCAACAGCTACGTGGCGGGCACCCGAACGGGGGAGGAGCGGGACCGCGCCGCCCGCCTGTCCGTCGGTTGGCGAGATCGTTTCTGGAACGCCGCCGCCGCCATCCGGCGGGTGGGGGAGAACTTCAACCCCGGCATCGGGTTCGTGCGCCGCCGGGCCATCCGGGAGAGCTACGCCACCGTGGGCGTCTACCCGAGACCCCGCGTCCCGCACGTGTTGGAGGTGAACCCGTATGTAGAGACCACCTACACGACGGACCTGAGCGGGCGCCTGGAGACCCGGGAGAACCAGGCCGGCGTCGGCGTGAGCTTCGACGACCGTTCGTCCCTCAACCTGACCTACAGCCGGCGCTTCGAGCGCTTGGACGTGCCGTTCAGGGTGCGTGCCGAGACGTCCATCCCCGTAGGCGACTATGGCTTCGGGGAGGGATCCGCGTCGTACCGGTCCAGCCAGGGCCACGCTCTCTCGTTCAACGCCGGCGTCTCGGGAGGCGGCTATTTCGACGGGTCGCGCTTCACCCTGGGCGGGGGCGTCCGCTGGCAGCCCGACCGCCACCTGGTCCTGGATCTGGACGCCAACCACAATGCGGTGACGGCCCAGGGGGATGCGTTCAGCGCCGATCTGTACAGCACCCGCGTCCAGTATGCGGTGAGCACCACGCTCAACTTCAGTGGCTTCGTGCAGTACAACACGGCCGCCGAAGAGGTGGTGACCAACCTGCGGGCCGACCTCATCC
>JBBSOM010000540.1:0-3243 GCA_038259715.1 Longimicrobiales bacterium | reverse complement strand
GGCGTACCTGGACAACGGGCGGGAGCCTTCGCGGAAGCTCCACGAGATCGACAATCGCGGCAGCACGTTCTACCTGACGCTCTACTGGGCGAGGGCGCTCGCGCACCAGACGACGAACGCGGCGCTGGCGGAGGCGTTCGCCCCGATCGCCGCCGCCCTGACGGAGAACGAGGAGAAGATCGTCGCCGAGCTGGACGCAGCCCAGGGCGCCGCGCAGGACATCGGCGGCTACTATCTGCCGGACCCCGAGAAGGCGAGTGCGGCGATGCGGCCGAGCACGACGCTGAACGGTATCCTCGAGGCCATCAAGATCATGGTCTGAGTCCGTCTTGATGTCTCCGAGCCGATGTATTAGTATTGAGATGTTCAGCACTGAGATAAACTTCCAAGGAGGTCCGCATGGCCACCCAGACAGAGTCGGCACTGAAGCTCTGGGTGGTGCTGAGTCGGGCCCGGGACGCGGTGGCCAGACACGCGCAAGCCCACTTCGCCTCGTTGGAAATGACCCCAGCCGAGTTCGGTGTGATCGAGGCGCTCTACCATAAGGGACCGCTGCTGTTGGGAGAGGTTCAGCGGAAGATTCTCGTGTCGAGCGGTGGCGTGACGTACCTGGTCGATAAGCTGGTTGCTCGAGGATTCGTTCAGCGTCAGGCCTGCCCCAACGATCGCCGCGCGAGCTACGCGGCCCTGACGGACGCGGGTCGGCGCTGGATGGACGAGGTCTTTCCGGAGCACGCCCGCTGGATCGTGAACGCGGTGTCGGGCCTCGACGACGATGAAAAGTCGGCGGCCACCCGATTGCTCCGGAAGCTCGGACTGCACGCGGCGGCGTCCCCACCCGAGCAGGCGACGCAGCGAGGCACGCCGCACGCGGCACACCAGGGCTCCACATGAAGCCACCGGGCATTCTTCGTGGATGGATATCTCAGTAATGAATAATTGACGTAGCAAGCAGGGGACGGCCCGACCCCCACATTCCGCGGGCCCGAATTTCCGACAGCAGGGAGTATTCTCATGAACGCGACCGAATGGACCATCGACAGCACGCACTCGCAGGTGGGCTTTGCCGTGAAGCATATGATGTTCACCACGGTTCGAGGCCGTTTCGCGGACCTGGAGGGGAACGTGATTCTGGACGCCGAGAACCCGGAGCGCTCATCCGTGGAGGTTGAGATCCAGGCCGCCAGCATCGACACGCAGGTGGAGGGCCGCGACGAGCACCTTCGCTCCGCCGACTTCTTCGACGTGGAGACGTATCCGACGTTGACGTTCCGCAGCACCAAGATCGACGGCTTGCTGGGCGAGCCCGGGGGCACGTTTACCGTGGTGGGCGACCTCACCCTCCACGGCGTGACCCGGGAGGTAACGCTGAAGGCGACCTTCGACGGGAAGGGCCAGGACCCATGGGGCGGGACGCGTGCGGGCTTCAGCGCCGAGACCACGATCGACCGTCGCGACTTCGGCTTGACGTGGAACCAGGGTCTGGAGACGGGTGGCGTGCTCGTGGGGCACGACGTGAAGATCCAGTTGGCCCTGCAGGCGGTGCAGCAACAGGAGGAAGAAGCGGCCGTCGGTGCGGGCACGGCCGCCGACTGAGGACGTATCCCGGGGCGCCAGGTAGCCTCGCTTCTACCCTGAGTTGCCAAAGGCCCGGCTCTCGGCGCATGTCGATCGCGCCGGGAGCCGGTCGCGTTTCGGAGAGGCCGTGGCCCCGGCGACCCAAGCGTGCCACAATGGTCCCGCGTGTTCTCATCGATTGCGGATCGTCTCGGGAGGAGTGCTCGTGAATCGACGTTCGGACAAGCGTGGGAGAGCCGCGTCGGGCGGGGTGGGCGTCGGGATCGCGGTGGCCGCAATCGTGGCCACCTGTCTTCCGGCGCCGACGTCCGGCCAGGTACCTCCGAGCGAGTACGCGGCTCGCCGCGACTCCCTGGCCGCGGCCGTGGGCGCGACTGTCGGGAGCGGCGTGCTCGTGGCGTTCGGAGCGCCCACGCCGATCACCGATCGTGGACCCTTCTTTCAACTCCCCGCCTTCGAGTATCTGACGGGGTTCGATGAGCCCGGCGCGGCGTTCGTCATGGTGGTGCGGGACGGACGTGCCGCGGCGACACTCTTCCTGAGCCCCATCGACCCACGCACGGCGCTCTACTACGGGCGCCGACCCGACTCGACCACGGTCGTCGAGGAGTTTGGCCTGTCCGGGCGCTCGTTCTCGGCCCTGACGTCGGTGGTCGATTCGCTGGCCCGCTCCGAGCGTACGTTCTTCACGCTCGCCGACTTCCAAGCCGCCGACTTCGCCCGGGCCGATTCGCTCACTGCGGGCCAGTCGTTCATGCGGCGGTTCGCCGCGAGAAACCCGGGCGTGGACATCCGTGACGCGCATCCGATCGTCGACCACCTGCGTGCCCGCAAGAGCGCGGTGGAAATCGAGCTGCTGAAGAAGGCCGCGAAAATCAGTTCGGAGGGTCATCGCGCGGCGATGCTGGTCCCCGATCCGCGCAATGAATACGAGCTGCGCGCCGCGCTCGAAGGCACGTTCACGCGTCTGGGCGCGGAGCGCGTCGCCTACGGCTCGATCGTGGGCGCGGGCAGGAATGGCACTCAACTCCACTACATGAAGGACACCGCGCCCGTCGAGGAGGGCGACCTCGTCGTCATGGACGCCGCCGCCGAATACCACGGATATGCGGCGGACGTCACCCGGACGATTCCGGTGAGCGGCACATACACGCCCGAGCAACGCCGCATCTACCAGTTGGTGCGCGACGCGCAGGGCGCGGCGGAACGCAACTCGGGGCCGGGGAAGAGCCAGGAGGCCGCCCAGGACTCGTCCTTCGCCGTCCGCGCGGACGGGCTCTCTGCGCTCGGTCTCGTGGAAAGTCCGGACGCCCTCTTCGACCCGCCCTGGGAAGCCGACTGTACCGCGCGGCCCACCTCCTGCCGTCAGGCGACGCTGTGGACCATCCACGGCATCAGCCACGGGATCGGCTTGGAGGTCCACGACCCGGCAAGCTACTACGAGGGCGATCACAGCTATCGGCCCGGGGACGTCTTCACGATCGAGCCCGGCATCACATCTCGTCCGCGTCGCTCGACATCCTGCCGGACACCCCGCGCAACCGCCACTTCATCGCGGCTGTGCGCGCGGCGGTCGCTCGCTACGAGAACACCGGTGTCCGGATCGAAGACGACTACGTCATCACGCCGACCGGGCTCGAGCGCATCAGCGACGCGCCGCGCGAG
>JBBSOM010000539.1:0-3245 GCA_038259715.1 Longimicrobiales bacterium | reverse complement strand
TCCTACGAGACATGTGGGGCTCCTGCGTGGGTGGATCGCGGACCGGAGGTCACGTCGGTCGGGTTGGGTGTACCGCTCTGTAGAAAGACGCGCAAGGGAGGAGGAGTGCTGGCTGCGAGGGCACGTCGGCTTCAGTCCGCCGGCGACCCTTCGAGCAGCCCTTCCAAAGGCTCCTCACGCGCGCCGTTGGCATCGCACACGGCGAAGGTGCGTTCGCCCGATCCGTAGAGCGCGACCCCCGCGTACTCGCCGCTCTTGTTCAGAATGAAGAAGCGCAGGTCGAAGTTGGGAAGCCCTCGCGCGTTGAGCAGGCGCTTCTCGACGGTGTTCGCCTGCACGCGCTTCAGCGCGGCCATGCCGGCGTCCTTCGGGCTCATGCCGTTCCTCATGTTCTCGACGATGAAGAACGAGCACAGGTTGAACAGGTTGGCCTCGCCGCGCCCCGTGGAGCCGCACGCGCCGACGTCGTTGTCTACGTACTGACCCGCGCCGAGGATCGGGGAGTCGCCGGCGCGCCCGGGGATCTTCCACGCGAGCCCACTGGTGGTCGTGATCCCGCAGATGTTCCCGTTCGTGTCGACAGCCTCGAGGCTCGTGGTGCCCCAGAACGAGTGCTCGGGGATGAGTCCGTCCCGCACCATCGAGAGTCCGGCATCGAGCGCCGCTCGGGCGAAGGCCTGCGTCCGCTCGCGCGACTCCGCCTGCGAGCGACGGATGCGGTCGGGGTCGGTTTCGGTGCGCCCGTGCGTGATGCCTTTCAGACGCTCGTCCGGATCCAGCCAATGGCTCGGGTCGACCCGCTTCCGCCACTCCATCCACAGGGCGCGGCTCTTCGGCGTGTTCAGGTCGTCCTCGATGGTCATGCCGATATCGCGCGCGAAGTCCGTCGCGCCCCGGCCGACGATCAGGTGATGGTCGGTCAGCGCGGCGACGCCCTGCGCAACGTTGGAGGGGGTGCGTACGCCCTCGATGGCGGCGACGCCGCCGGCCCACTTGTTCGGGCCGTGCATACAGCACGAGTCGAGCTGAACCACACCGTACGCGTTCGGCAGTCCGCCGTATCCGATGCCGGTCTCCTCGGGGTCGAGCTCGGGGATGTTCACGCCGGCCACCATCGCGTCGAGCATGTCTTCCCCGTCCTGCGTGATGCCCCGGAAGGCGCGCTCGATGCCGCTCTCCGGTCCCCCGTTCTTGAAGCGGATGCTGCTTACGTCCGAGACCAGTACGGGCCGACCGGCACGACGGACCAGTACCTCCGGCGCGCGGCGTGAGGTCTCGGCGGACAGGCTGGACGGGACGGTCGCGGCGGCCAGGCCGGCGGCGGTGGTTCTCACGAAATCGCGACGTTCCATGATGCGGGTTCCTGCTGGTGTCGGGGGTTGCCAGGGCCTGCCCCGCAGGCTCACCGGGGCGTCGGTCCAAGCGTTCCGATCAGAGTAGCACCCGAACGGGAGGGAGGCACGTGGGTGGAGTTGCATTCCCCAAACTCGCAACCTGGATGGGAGCCCATTCTTCTAACAGATGATGGTAGCGCACGCTGATCCGGACCTTGACGGCAGTGTCGGTCAACAACTAGCAATTGATAGCAAATTGCGACTTAAGGGACGAACCGATGAAGATGCCGCTCAAGCCGCCAACGATCGAGGACATCTACGACCGGCTTCCGGAGGACCGTTTTCGCCTGATTCTCGAGGGGAGGCCCCTCGTCGAAGGCAAATACCTCCATTGGGACAACATACGCCATCGCCATCCACCAGATGGCCTTTCCCACGAAGAATGGTGGTCGGGAATCAAGTTCGCCCGGCACTCAGCCTCGGAGTCCATGCCGCTTCTGGACAAGGAAGGTCAGGCGTTCAGGCTGGTCTACGTGGCGCCGATCAGGCGAGGCTTGCACGAGATCGATCAACGCTTCGGAATGACCGGTCCATCATCCGAAGTCAAAGACATGGTGGATGCGCATAGCCGGATGTACTTCTTGTCGAACTCCCTCATGGAGGAAGCAATTCGCTCGAGCCAACTCGAGGGAGCTTCAACGACGCGCGCAAGAGCCAAAGACATGATCCGCGGGCGACGCATGCCGCGAGACAAGAGCGAACGGATGATCCTCAACAACTTCCATGCAATGGAGCGGATTGAAGAGTTGGCCAGCATGGACCTGACCGCAGACAGAGTCTTCGAACTCCATAGCATTCTTGTGGACGGCACCTTGGACGATCCGAGTAGGGCCGGGGTTTTCCGAGAGGCTGAGGACAACATCGTTGTCGAACTGTTGCACACCGTCCAGACCGCGCACGTTCCTCCCTCAGCCCATGAGTTGCCCGAACGGATGGGACGCATCCTGGACTTCGCCAACGCCACGATACCCGAGGAGTGGCTCCACCCGGTCCTCAGAGCCGTGATCCTGCATTTCATGATCGGGTACGACCATCCGTTCGTGGACGGCAATGGTAGAGTTGCGAGGGCTCTCTTCTACTGGGCAATGGCTCGATATGGCTACCCGTACACGAAGTTCCTGTCGATTTCACGGGTGCTTCGGGAGTCGCCAACCAGGTATGCCAGGGCGTATCTGCACACCGAGACGGATGACGGCGATCTCACGTACTTCATTGACCACCAGCTCCAGGTGATTCTCCAAAGCTTCGACGCCCTGGCGAATCATGTGGAACAGAAAATGTCCGCGACCCGCAAGCTGGAGGAGGAGCTGCGGGCCTCCTCCAACCTGAACCACAGGCAATTGCGGCTCCTCGGTCATGCGCTTAGGCACCCGGGCTTCGAATACACGGTGCAGTCGCATCAGGACAGCCACCGTGTGGTCAACAACACTGCACGGACGGACCTGCTGGATCTGGTGGCCAAAGGGCTGCTCGTGAAGGCCGTGCGAGGTCGCAAACACGTCTTCATCTCGCCCCGGGATCTCGAAGGCCGTTTGAAAACGCTCGAGGGGTCGTAGCGGCCCATCTGGCACGGGCTGCCACCGTGAAGACGTGCTCTCCCGAGGCCTACCACCGGTTGTCGGCGCTGCCTACGACCCGATCGACCGCGGCGTCAGCGGTGGCGCCTTCTCTCTGGTCGGCTTCCGGTTGTATGCCTCGGACTGGCCTGGGGGGATGCTCAGGAAGGTCCACTCGTCGCCGCGCAGCGAACGCGCGATATAGACGATCTGCCCCACGTGATAGGTCACATGCGCGAGCGCCCGCGCCAGGGCCTCGCATACGGTGAGCCCCACGCCGCGGATCAGGAGCGGG
>JBBSOM010000538.1:0-3246 GCA_038259715.1 Longimicrobiales bacterium | reverse complement strand
TCCATCGACAGCTTGGTTCCGTCCGCGAACGAAGCCACTGCCTGGGGTTTCTGTCCGGTTCGCTGCGCGAAATCGCGCTGGGTTTCGGGGTTCCGGTAGGGATCGTACAGGCCCTTGAGATTCCCCGCCACCACCGGCTCCAGCCCGATGGACCGGACGAACCGGATCATGTTCATGGCGACACCCGGCTCGTCGCCGTCACTGTTCGTGTATACCACGCCGGCGCGGTCCGCCCGGGCGTTCAGCGCCGGACCGAGCGTCGCGTCCAACTCCACGTTGCCGAGCACGATGTGCTTGCCGGCGTCGATCGTACGCATCGTAACGCCCGCGGCATAGTCGATGGTGCCCGTGGCCTCGACGACCACGTCGATACCGTCCGCGTCGGTCACGAGGCTGGGATCGTCGGTGACGGCAAAGCGACGCCCACGGATCGAATCCTCCATCTCGTCGCGGGTACCCACTTCCTGGACGTCCCGTACACCGGCGTCCGCGTATGCTTTGTGTGCATGCGGCACGGTCCGGTTGCAGATCGCCGCCAGATGCATGGACGGGAACGACCGCAAGATCTGATGCGCGATGTGCCGACCGCTGAAGCCGGCCCCGACAAGGCCCACACGGATCGGATCATCGTCGTCCACCCGCTTCGCCAACGCGCGATCCACGATCAACAAGGCGCACCCCTCCCCCGCGATACGATCCGGAATCCCACGGCGTCCCGGATCAGGTGTTCACGCGCCACCGCAGCCCTTCGTCCAACGCACCCGATGCCAGCAACTGCTTGAGTTGCGCCACACGCCGGAAGCGCGGGCCCTCGTACTCATCCTTCCCGAGTCCCACCTCCCGGTACGAATCGTAGATCTCCCGAGCACCGCGCCGCGCGTCCCATTCAAGCGGGTGGTCCGGGAACGCCGCCGCGTACTTCCCGAAAGCGACACGGTAGTTGCGCGTGTCGGGCTCCGCACCCTCCGCAAACGCGATCTCACAGTTGGGCACCGTGTCGCGCACGATCTCCGCGAGCTGCCGAACCTGATAGTTCTCGCCGTCCCTACCGACGTTGAACGACTGCGCGTGCACGACTTCCCGCGGCGCCTCGATCGCGGCGATCGCGGCCCGGCTGATGTCCCGGATGTGGACGAGCGGACGCCATGGCGTCCCGTCACTCTTCAGGAGGATCTGGCCCGTCGTATAGCCCCACGCCGTGAGGTTGTTGAGAACGATATCGAAGCGCATGCGTGGAGATATGCCGTAGGCGGTGGCATTGCGCATGAACACCGGGCTGAACCGGTCGTCCGCCAACTCAACCACGTCGCGCTCCACCATGACCTTCGACTTGGCATAGGGGGTGACCGGATTGAGCTGGCCCGTCTCGTCCAGGAAGCTCTCTCCCGCCGCGCCGTAGTTGCTGCACGAGGACGCGAAGACGTAACGCCCCACGCCGACATCCTTCGCCATCTCGGCCAACCGGACGGACGCCGCATGGTTGATGGCGTACGTCAGTTCGGGATTGAGATCCCCCAACGTGTCGTTGGAGAGTCCGGCCAGGTGGATGATGGCGTCCACACCCGCGAGATCGTCGCGCTCGATGTCGCGGATGTCCTTGATGATCTCGGAGACGCTCTGGGGCTCGGCGCCGTACGTGCTGTTGCGGTAGAGATCGCTGTCCAGGCCGATCACGTCGTGACCCGCCTGTTCGAGCATCGGGACCAGCACGGTTCCGATATAGCCTTTGTGACCGGTGACCAGCACTCGCATGGATTCGTTCCTTGGAATCAGGTCGAGAAGCTCAGGGTGATCTTACGTGCGTCGAATGCCTCGGCCCACCCCGTGGGGGCAGCACATTCGATGCCGCGCAGCCGCAGCAGACCATCGAAGGTCTCGCGCGTGAACCACTGTTTGCTGCGTTGGGAGCCGAAGTGCTCCATGAGCAGATCCACTTTCCGCAGCCGGACGTCGTCCGCGATCGGCACGAAGACGTTGGGTGTCCCGAGATCCGCGTCGTACTTCGGAATCTCGTACTCGAGCACCATGTGACCACGGAATGTGTTCCAGGTCAACTCCGAGAGGAGCCGATGGTCCTGGTGCCGGTCCGCGCCACGATGCGTGAAGACGAGGTCCGGCGCGAATTTCTTGAGATCCTCGAAGCACTCTTTGATCTCCCCCCATGCCTGAGGAAAGAACCCATCGCGGAAGCCGTGCACCTCGACGTCCGCCCTCTCCGCACCCGCCAGGTACGCCTGGGCACTCCGTCGGGCCTCGTCCTCACGGGTCCCGCTTCCGCTGAAGACCACCCACTTGATCGCGACGTCGTCGACATCCCCGATGAGTGAAAGCGCTGTGCCACCGCACCCGATTTCGATGTCGTCGGAGTGCGCGCCGAGCAGCAACACGCGAAGCGGAGCGGCGCCGCGCGCCGGAAGCCCAAGCGTGAGCACGGAATCAGGCCGGCCTGTGCGGAGCGAGGTCCGGACGCGGCTCGACAACGCCCGGAGGCGCGGGCGTCCCCTCCTCTCGCCACACATACCAGGGCGGGGATCCCGAAGCGAGTAGATCGTCCATCTGCTGCTTGTCTTTCGACGTGTCCATGGGGGCCCAGAACCCATCGTAGGGGTAGGCGAGCAGTTCCTTCCGCTGGATCAGGCGCTCGAAGGGTTCTTCCACCAATTCGTCACCCGGCTCCATGACGTCGAAGATCTCCTTGCGGAAGACGAAGAATCCGCCATTGATCCTCAGGTCGGAGGACTCGTTGCTCCGGAGCGTCTTCACAAGACCATCCGGCCCCATCGTGAGGAAGTGATAGCTGAGATTCGGCTTCACCGCGAGGAAAGTGGCGACCTTACCGCTTCTGGTGAAGTTCTCGATATGGTCCGGAAGGTGGAGGTCCGTAAGCCCATCGGCGTAGTTGGCCATGAACATGTCGTCACCCTCCAGATGGGGACGCACCGCCGCCAGCCGCTGACCGATATTGCTGCGCAGCCCGGTCTCCACGAAGGTGATCCGCCAGTCCTGGATGTCGCTGTGGATCAGTTCCCGCTTCCGTCCGCCTTCCGAGAGGACGAAGTCGTTCGAGATCGCCTCTTCGTAGTTCAGGAAGAACTGCTTGATCATGTCTCCGCGATAACCGAGGCAAAGAATGAAGTCACGATGTCCGAAGTGGGCGTAGTACTTCATCAGGTGCCACATGAGCGGCCGGTACCCCAGCGGCACGAGCGGCTTCGGTACGTTGTCGGCATAGTCGCGCAGACGCAT
>JBBSOM010000537.1:0-3249 GCA_038259715.1 Longimicrobiales bacterium | reverse complement strand
TCCGCGATGTAGGCGGACGCCGTGTCCCCGCCGAACTGACCCGGCCCCCGGCCGAGAAAAACGTCGGAAGAAAGGACCTTCATGTCGTCCCGGATGCGTTCACCGGAGAGCGACACGTCGGGAGCCCCCTGTCGGCCACACCCCGCTGCCAGCAGTGCCGCGACGACCCAGGCCTTGCGGTTCACAGGAATCCTCCTCGTCGATGTTTGCGACCGTCCGGGTGTAACGGTAGGCGGAGGCGGCGCAGCGGAACAGGCTCCCGGTGACTCCAGACCGCGACCGTCCTCGTAGGGAACGAAGAGACGCGGTGGGTGTCATGCCCCACCCCCCCCATGGGTCGCTCCGGAGTAGAGGCTTGATTCAACCCATCCGAACCCTGCTCGTCGCGGGACTGATCCTCATGGCGCCGGCCCAGGCCATGGCGCAGGTGGGGCGTGCGCCCGCGGACAGCTACCGGGATGATGCAGCGCGCGCGCTCATCTCCCGAGCACGCGCCGCTCGCGCCCGCGACATCGCCGGTCTGCGGAGTTATGAAGGGCTGATGCGCGAGCGCATCTACGTGGGCTTGAGCACGAGACGCGCGCGACGCGAACGTGGCCTCTTCGAGCAGGAACGTGTGGCTCGACTCCGGTGGAGCGCGGACGGGGAGCGGGTTGTACAGTGGATCGGCGCCCGACAAGCGATCCCCGTCATCGGCGCGGACACCCGACGTGACGCATCGCCCACCGGGGGAACGGTGGAAGCCGCGGGTGCCGAGGCTCAGTCGGAAATGAAGAGCGAGTTGCGGGACGACCTCCTGAAGGAGAAGGACCTCCCTGGCTTCGCGTTCGATCCCGCGGGCGACAAATTGGCCTTCGGGGAGGACTGGGCGCTCCACCCGTTGGCGGACACGGCCGAGGCCTACTATCGCTACGCTTCGGGGGACACGCTCCGGCTCGGTCTGCCCGACGGGCGCTCGATCGTTCTTGTGGAGATCCAGGTGGCGCCTCGCGCTCCGGACTTCCACCTCGTGGCGGGTTCGCTCTGGTTCGACCAGGAGTCCGCTTCCCTGGTGCGGGCCACGTACAGGCCGGCGCGTCCGTTCAATCTGTTGCTGGACCAGCCGGAGGACGCCAAGGACGTGCCGGGTTTCCTGCAGCCGATAGAAGCGGAACTGTCGTACATCACCGTCGAGTACAGCCTTCAGGAACTTCGCTTCTGGCTTCCGCGTCGCTTCGCCATGCAGGGGGAAGCGCGGGTCGGTGGCCTGCTGACGATCCCTCTCACGGTGGAGTGGACCATGAGGGACTACGAGGTCAATCAGGACACGTCGTCGATCCCGATCACCGGGCCTCTGCCCTCCGGTTGGTCGCGGGAGGAGAAGCGCATCGAGGGCAAGGACGGGAAGACCTCGCAGGTGACGATCATCGTCCCCCGGACCGACAGTCTGCTGCGCTCGTCCGAGCTGTCCGAGGACTTCGGCCGACGCTCACCCACCGCGTTCACGGACCAGGAGCTCGAACAACTGCGCGGCCAACTCGAGGCGCTCCTGCCGACGTACCATCGTTTTCGCCCGCACCTGGACTATGGCCTCTCGCGCGGACTCGTGCGCTACAATCGCGTCGAGGGCCTCAGCTTGGGCGCCGCGGCCTCCGTGCCCCTGGCGTCGAATGCGTCTGCCCGGTTCGAGGCCCGGGTCGGCACCGGCGATCGGGACCCGAACCTCACGGCCGAAGTGCGGCGCGGACCGGACCGGTCCTACTGGAAGCTCTCAGGGTACTACCACCGCCTGGAAGGAATCGGGGACTGGAACAACCCACTATCCGTCACGAGCTCCGCGACGAACCTGTTGCTCGGTACGGGGCGGGATCAGTTCTATCGCGCCACGGGTGGCGCTCTGGAGTATGCTCGCTCGGGATCGCGGGTGCGGGCTTCGGTGGCCGGCTTCTACGAGAAACAGGATTCGGTGTCGCTCCATACCGACTTCGCGGTGTTGGGACGTCTGCGCCACGACACGGTCGCGACCGTATTGGCGGCGGATCCGGCCCACGTCCAGGGGCTGCGCGGAAACCTCAGATGGTTTTCAGGGCTCGATCCGGAACACCTGATCCTCACCGGGGAACTGATCGGCGAGGTAGCGGTGGGCGAAACGTCGTACCGACGCGCCGCTGCCATCGCTTCGGCGTCGCACCCGCTCCCGCTTGGATTGGCGGGCGCGGTAGAGGTCGGGGCCGGGGCACTCTGGGGAGACGAGCTGTTTCAGCGATTGTGGATGCTGGGAGGCTCGAGCACCCTGAGGGGATTCGATGGCGATGCTGCTCGAGGGGCCTCCTTCTGGCGGGGCCGTGTCGAGCTGGCGACGGGCGCCCCGGGGGCCCGCGTCAGCTTGTTCAGTGATGTTGGATGGGCCGGACCGAGAGATGCCTGGAACCTCCACGATCCGCTGGCTTCCGTGGGGGTAGGCGTTTCACTGCTCGACGGCTTCCTCCGGGCCGATGTGGCGCGCGGCGTGCGCCGGGGGTCGGGTTGGGGAGTCCATTTCTACCTGGACGGCTTGTTCTGACGGGACCTCTTTCCGTTGCCGGTCGGGGTGCGCGGAGATACCATCCACGTCTTCACCACCGCTTCTTAAGGAGCTTCAATGATCCGCCGGGTCCTTCCGACCTTCATGGCCGTCATTCTGGCTGCGACATCCGCAGCCGCCCAGAGTCTTCCTACGCCCCTACAGCACTTTGGTTTCGAGATCGGCAGCGACCGGAACCTCGCCGACTGGAATCAACTGACTTCGTATTACGAGCAGCTCGCGGAGGGCAGCAAGCGCATCACGATCGACACGCTGGGCACGACCACCAAGGGTCGGCCCTTCGTAATGCTGACCATTACCAGTGAGGCCAACCAGGCCCGGATCGACGAGCTCCATCAGATCCAGATGAAGCTGGCGGATCCGCGCCAGATCTCGGGTCCGGCCGAGCTTCAGAGACTTCTCGACCAGGGCCGGACGGTGGTGCTGATCACGCACGGCATCCACGCGACGGAGGTTGGTGGATCGCAGACCGCGGCCCGGTTGATCTATCGTCTGGCGACGTCGAACGATCCCGAGATCAAGGAGATCCTCGACAACGTGATCCTGCTCGACATCCCGTCGCTCAACCCCGACGGGCTGCAGTGGGTGGTGGACTGGTACAACAAGTACAAGGGCACGCAGTACGAAGGCTCGCCGATGCCCTGGCTCTATCAGTTCTACACCGGCCACGACAACAACCGGGACTG
>JBBSOM010000536.1:0-3251 GCA_038259715.1 Longimicrobiales bacterium | reverse complement strand
CGTCCCTCCCCCCCGGGCCGTGGAAACCCTCATCGTCGAGTTGACCCGCTTCGGGGCGCCCTCCACCCAGGCGGACATCTTCGACCGTAGAGAGGCGGGCGGAAGAGCTCATACGGGAAGTGATCTTACGCGTGGTGAAGTTCCTGGTGCGCTTAAAGATGCGGTCAAGGAGTTGAAGTTACGTCTAGGCCATTCTCCACTCTACAGGGTGGTTGAAGTGGACCCCTGGTCCCGGATCCCGGAGCGCCGTCACGCGCTGTTGAGTTTCGACCCGTGAGCGATGTCCCGCCGAGCCGGCTTCGTTCGCTGGGCGAGCCCCGGCCGGTCCACGTACGCACCGACGACTCTGGCGAGCCCACACACGTCCGTCTTCCCGGCAAGACCGCGCGCCGCGTGGAGGCGGTCCGCGAAAGGTGGCGCATCGACGACGAGTGGTGGCGGCAGCCCATCTCCCGGGAGTACCGGGCCGTGGTTCTGGACGACGGACGCCCTGTCACGCTCTATCATGATCTGTTGGATGGAGCCTGGTACACCCAGAAGGGAGAATGACGCATGCGGGTCGAGGAGGACGGTTGGCAGATTCGATGATCACGCGTGTCGAGCTGCTGCGCTCGCGTGGCCCCGTACCCGCACTCCGTGTCCGGATCCACATGGACCGGGGGGAGCCCCTGGAGGTGGCTCTGGAGGCCTTGGAGCGCCTGTCGATCGGAGTCGGTGACGCCCTGCCCCCGAACCGGAAACTCCAACTTCTCGACGCCGACTCGGACGTGCGCATCCGCGACGCCGCCCTCAACCTCCTGTCCTTCCGGGCCCGCACCCGTGCTGAACTCCGCCGGAAGCTGTTGACGAAGGGATTCCCCGCCGCCCGCATCGACCCTGGCCTCGACCGCCTCGAGGCGTGTGGTCTCGTCGACGACACGGCGGTGGCCGCTGCGTTTGTGCGGGACCGTCTGCGGCATCGTCCGCGCGGGAAGGTGCGCCTGTCACAGGAACTGCGCACCAAGGGGATCGACGGGGACATCGCCCAACGCGTCATCGATGAAGTCCTCGAGGCCGAGGAGGTCACGGAAACCGACCTGGCACACCGCGTGGTCGACGGGTGGATTCGGCGGCAGGGCACGACCACGCTACAGGCGTTGGCCTCGTCCGGGCATTCGGCGGAGCGGGAGAAGGCACGCCGTCGCCTGCAGGGATATCTGGTGCGGCGAGGATTCCGGGGCGCCGCCCTGGTGCGCGCCACCGAAATGGCTGTCGAGACGCTCCGCGCCTGAGCCACACGTCGACCGGCCGAACACGTCGACCGGCCGAACGCGTCGACCGGAAGAACGCGCAGACCGGCCGAATATATTGACCGACCGATCGGTCAGCATTACGGTTCGAGCATGAACGACAAGCCGACGACCCGGACGCGCATCCTGCACGCGGCAGTGGAGTTGATGGGGCGCGAAGGGCCCGACGGCTTCAGCGCCTCCTCCCTCGCCCGGGAAGTCGGGGTGAGCAAGTCGACGCTCTTCCACCACTTCGATTCCCTGGACGAAATCCCGCTCGCCGCCCTCGAGGAGGTCTTCTTCGGGGCCATCGACGAGATGCAAGGCCAGGCCGCGTCGCTGGAGCAGAGCCTGTCCGGCCTCGCCGCGCAGATGTGCGCCCTCGTGGACAACGAGCGCTTCCTGCACGCGTACTTCGTCTTCTTCATCAAGGGCATCTTCGACGAGCGCTTTCGTGCCCGCCTGGCCCGCGGCGCTTTCGCCGTGCATGCGCGCCTCGTCGAAACGCTCTCGCCCCACCTGGCCGAGGGAGAAGACGTCGAGGTCGCGTCGCGCATGGTCGAGGTCATGCTCGACGGCCTGGCCCTGCATCACCTCATGATGGGCGATCACGACACGCTGGACCGTGTTTGGGACCGGTTCTCGACGCTGCTCGTCGCCGCCCAGGAGCCAACGAGGAGCACGCCGTGACGCGTCCACCCACGCGCCCACTCGCGCGTCTCGTGCGGCTCGCGGCGCTCCTGCTGGGTCTGGGGGCCGCCGCACCCCACCCGCTCCATGCCCAGTCCGCCAAGGAGATCATCGACAAGGTCGACCAGATCCTGCGCGGCAAATCCAGCCACGGCCGCATGGAGATGCAGATCACCACCGAGCACTGGTCGCGCACGCTAGAGATGGAGGCGTGGTCCCTCGGAACCGAGTACTCGCTGATGCGCGTGCTGGCTCCTCCCCGCGAGGCCGGCACCGCCACGCTCAAGGCGGGCCAGGAGGTGTGGAACTATCTGCCGCGCGTCGACCGCACAATCAAGGTGCCCCCGTCGCTCATGATGGGCTCGTGGATGGGGTCGCACTTCACGAACGACGATCTGGTCAAGGAGAGCCGCCTGATCGACGACTACGACATCGCCACCGCCTTCGAAGGCACCCGTGACAGCGTCGCGGTCTGGGAATTCAGCCTGACGCCGAAGCCGGAGGCCGCGGTGGTCTGGGGACGGATCGTCGAGCAGGTGCGGAAGGTGGACCTCATGCCCACGTGGGCACGCTACTACGACGAACAGGGAACGCTCGTCCGCACGATCACGTTTTCCGACTACACGAGGATGGATGGACGGCTGGTGCCTGCGAAGATGGTCGTCGTGCCGGAAGACAAGCCGGACGAGAGCACCACCCTGATCTATCACGATTTGGCGTTCGACGTCGGGTTGAGCAAGGACTTCTTCAGCCTGCGCAATCTTCGGGCCCGGAGCCGATGACGTGAGCGCGGGCGACGCCGTCTGGTGGCGGGTGGCGTGGCGGAACCTGTGGCGCAACAGGGGCCGAACGCTGGTGACCGCTTCGGCCCTCGCGTTCGGCTACCTGGCCGCCGTGGTTCTGGTCGGGCTCACAGACGGCATGAGCGCGGAGTTGATCGAGAACGGAACGCGTCTGCTCAGCGGCCAGATCCAGGTCCACGCCAAAGGCTATCTGCCCGAACGGAACGTGCATGGCACGATCGGGGGCGAGGCGGGAACCGACGTGCCGGCGCTCCTGGCCCGCATCGATGCGGATCCGGGAGTGATCGCCGCCGCGCCCCGGCTCTACGGCGGGGGCCTGATCTCGGCGGGAGACCGCACCGAGGCCGGCGTGCTTATGGGCATCGATCCGGAACGCGAGCGGAAGGTCAGCACGTTACTGACCACGCTGGAGTCGGGGCGTCCGCCCACGCCGGGGGTCAACGAGGTCGTGCTGGGCTCGGAGATGGTCCGCCAACTCGATCTCGCTCTG
>JBBSOM010000535.1:0-3258 GCA_038259715.1 Longimicrobiales bacterium | reverse complement strand
CGCCTACTCCCGGTCACGGCTGCTCTCACCCGATGGCCGATGCAAGACCTTCGATGCGAGCGCCGACGGGATCGCCCGCGGCGAAGGGTGCGGCATCGTCGTCCTCCGGCGCCTCTCGGACGCACTCGCCTCGGGGGACCGCATCCTGGCGCTCATCCGCGGTTCCGCAGTCAACCAGGACGGACCGAGCAGCGGGCTGACGGCGCCGAACGGTCCGGCCCAGGAGGCCGTGATCCGGGCGGCGCTGGAGAGCGCCGGCGTGGAGCCGGGCGCGGTCGGCTCCGTCGAGGCGCACGGGACCGGCACCCCGCTGGGCGACCCGCTCGAGATGCAGGCGCTCGGGGCGGTCTTCGGTGGGGAGCCGCGAGGTGATCGACCGCTGTACGTCGGTTCGCTGAAGACCAACTTCGGGCATCTGGAGGCGGCCGCGGGTGTGGTCGGGCTCATCAAGGTGGTCCTCTCCATGACCCATCGGGAGATCCCGCCTCACCTGCACTTCCACACGCCGAGCCCGCACATCCCGTGGGACGAGCTTCCGATCACGATCCCCACGGACCCGACGCCGTGGCCCGAGACGGAGGGCACGCGGATGGGTGGCGTCAGCTCCTTCGGCTTCAGCGGCACCAACACCCACATCGTGCTCGAGCAGGCGCCCGTCCGGGAAATCCCGACCGCTGCCTTGGACCGGCCGCTCCACCTCCTCACGCTCTCCGCGCAGAACGACGCCGCGCTCCGTGAGCAGGCTCGGCGACTCTCCGTGTCGATCGCCGACCGGACGGACGACGAGCTGGGCGACGTGGCCTATACGCTCAACGTCGGCCGCGCGTCGCTCCCCGAGCGAGCGGCCTTCACGGCGGCGACCGTCGCAGAGGCGCGCGCGCGCCTGGACGCGATCGCGGAGGGTGCGCCCGACGACGACGTCGGACGGACGCGTGTCGTGCCGGGTGTTCGGCCGCGCGTCGCGTTCCTCTTCACCGGACAGGGCGCCCAGTACGTGGGAATGGGGCGGGGGCTGTACGAGTCCTCGCCCGTGTTCCGAGCCGCGCTCGACGAGTGCGCCGCGTTGCTGGATCCCCTGCTTCCGCGTCCGCTCCTGGAGGTGATGTACTCCTCCGACGCGACGGAAACCGAGCTCGATCAAACAGGCTTCGCGCAGCCGGCGCTCTTCGCGCTGGAATATGCCCTCGCCGCACTCTGGCGCACGTGGGGCGTCGAACCGGCGGCGGTGCTCGGTCACAGCGTCGGCGAGGTCACGGCGGCCTGCATCGCGGGAGTGCTGTCCCTGGCGGACGCGGCCCGGCTGATTGCCGCGCGGGGTCGGCACATGCAGGCGCTCCCCGCGGGCGGTGGGATGCGCGTGGTGTTCGCATCCGCCGCCCAGACCGAGACGCTGCTGGCGGAAGTGGGCGGCCCGCTCGAGATCGCGGGGATCAATGGCCCTGCGCAGACCGTGGTGTCGGGACCTCTCGCGGCGCTGGACCCGTTCGGCGAATCCCTCGAGAGCATGGGCGTGAAGAGCAAGGCGCTCAAGGTCTCCCACGCCTTCCATTCGGCGCTGATGGAGCCGGCGCTGGAGCCCTTCCGGAGAGATCTCGCCGAACTCCGCTTCGACGCGCCCCGACTCAGGCTCATCTCGAATCTCACGGGCGGGACCGCCGACGCCGAGGCCATCCGCACGGTCGAATACTGGAGCGAGCACATCCGCCGTCCCGTGCGATTCGCTCCGGGGATGGAGACGCTGGCGGAGCTCCGTTGCGATGCGATGCTGGAGATCGGCCCGGCTCCGACCCTGATCACGCTCGGACGGGACTGCATCGGCGCTGACGCGGCCGCCTGGTGTGCATCGCTGCGCTCGGGGCGGGACGACTGGGAGCAGATCCTCGGTGCCCTGCGCACGCTGTACCTGCTCGGAGTCCCGATCGATTGGGCGGCGTTCGACCAGGACTACGCGCGCAGCAGGCTCTCCCTGCCGACATACCCATTCCAGCGCAGGCGGATCTGGTTCCAGACGCACCCGGGAGCGGGCGCGCACCGTGAGGGGGATGACGGGGATCACCCGCTCCTCGGGCGCCGCGTCCCGTCGCCGTTGCCGGAGCGGCAGTTCGAGGCATGGCTCTCCGCCGAGTCGCCGGCCTTCATCGGGGACCATGTCGCGGGCGGAGTCGTGCTCCTACCCGGAATGGCCAGTATCGAGATTGGCCTCGCCGCCGCTCGTGATCTGTTCGGTGAGGGGCGGCACGCGGTCGAGGACCTGGTGCTCCGCGAGGCGATGATCTTCGACCCGGAGCGCGCGCTCCGGGTGCAGACCATTGTCGCACCGCGGGAGGGAGACACCGCCGCCTTCCGCGTTCAGAGCATTGCGGAGGGCGCCGACGCGTGGACGTTCCACACCGAGGGCCGGATCCGTATCGGGAGCAAGTCGACCACCCTCGTCGACGACGATCCCCTCACCGCGGTGCGCGCACGGTGCGATCAGCCCATGGAGGTCGAGGCGCTCTACGAAGCGCAGCGGCGACAGGGGTACGACTTCGGGCCGCGGCTGCACGGAGTGGTCGAGGTGCGGCGAGGCGAAGGAGAGGCCTTCGGGGAGATCGTGCTACCCGCCGCGGAGGATGCGGAAGCGGTGCGCTATGACATCCATCCGGCGCTGCTCGACGCCTGCATGCAGGTTCTCGGTGGAGCGCTGCCCCGTGCGGAGGGAGGCGCGGACGCCGCCGCGGGTGCGGATGCGGCCGGCGAGCCGCTCTACCTGCCCGTCATGGTCCGGAGGTTCTCGCTCCTTCGACCCCCGGGCACGCGTTGCGTCAGCCACGTCCGTCTCGAGGCCGGGTCGCGCCGGGGCATGCCGGTATACTCGGCAGTGGTGCGGATCTTCGATCCGGACAGTGGTCAGCTCATTGGAGCGATGGAGGGGCTGAGGCTCCAACGGGTGAGTTCGGACGCGCTGAAGCGGTTGGCCGGACGAACGGGGCGCGAGGAGCTGCTCCACCAGGTGCGTTGGGTCCCACAGCCCCTCGATCTCGACGAGGAGGCGCTCGACACCAGAGGTATCGCCCATCGTGCGGGAGCCCACCTCGAGACACTGGCGGATGAGTATGGCCTCTCTGAGGTGGATGATTTCATCCAGCGTGTGGAAGTCCTGGCGGGACGGTGGACCGAGCGGACGTTGGCCGACCTGGGATGGGGCGCCTCCGGGCAGGAGTGGGAAAGCGCCGACGCCATCGCGGACCGGCTGGGCATCGTAGCGGCGCATCGGCG
>JBBSOM010000534.1:0-3259 GCA_038259715.1 Longimicrobiales bacterium | reverse complement strand
TGGCGGTTCCCACCGAGCTCGTGCCCTGGCCCCGCGGCGGCACGCCACGTCTGGCCGCGACGAGCGGTTTCGGGATCGGGGGAACGAACGCGCACGTCATCCTCGAGGAGGCGCCGGAGCTGCCTTCCGCCGGGAGTGGGGGCTCCGCCGATGAGGGCGTGGCCGACGTCGAGCGCATCCTGCCGATCTCGGCTCGTGGGCCGGAAGCGCTCGGGGCGCTCGTCGAACGATGGGTCGATTTTCTGGACGCGACCGAAGCCGGGGTCGTGGACCTGAGCTTCACCGCGTCGCAGCGGAGAACGCACCACGACCACAGGCTCGCGGTCGTCGGTCGAACGGTCGACGAGTGGCGTGAAGGCCTGAGGGAGTATGTGCGCGAGGGTGGCAGCGCCGGCGTTGCGGAGGGGCACCCGAGACCGGGGGGCTCCCGCGTCGGTTTCGTCTTCAGTGGACAAGGACCGCAGTGGTACGCGATGGGACGGGAACTGTTGGCCGAGGAACCGGTCTTCAGGGGTGCGATGGAGGCGTGTGACGCCCATTTCCGGAAGCTCGCGGGATGGTCGATTCTGGAGGAGTTGGCGCTTTCCGAGGAGGCCTCCCGCCTAGACGAGACCGAGGTAGCCCAGCCGGCCCTGTTCGCCGTGCAGGTGTCGCTCGCGGCGCTTTGGAAAAGCTGGGGGGTCACGCCCGACGGGGTGGTGGGACACAGCGTCGGCGAGATCTCGGCGCTGTATGTCGCGGGCGCGCTGGGGCTCGAAGACGCGGTGCGCGTGGTGTGGCAGCGTAGCCGGATCATGCAGGAAGCAACCGGATTGGGCCGGATGGCCTCCGTGGGTCTGACGGAGGTCGAGGCGGCCGAGCTCGTGGCGCCCTTCGCGGAGCGTCTCGGCATCGCGGCGGTGAACGCCCCGCGCAGCGTGGTGCTCTCCGGTGAGGCCGAAGCCCTCGAGACCGTGCTGGCATCTCTCACGGAGCGCGGCGTCTTCCACCGGATGCTCCCGGTGAACTACGCGTTCCACAGCGTACAGATGGCGCCGTTCCAGCGGCGTCTGGTCACCGAGTTGGCCGGCTTGCGGTCCGCTCCGCCGACCACGCCGGTCTACTCGACGGTGAGCGGAGGCCTGGCGACGGGCGACGCCTTCGACGCCGACTATTTCGGAAGGAACATCCGCCAGCCCGTGCGCTTCGCGAGCGCGATCGGCGCGATGCTCGAGGATGGGTTCGACACGTTCCTTGAAGTCGCCCCGCATCCTGTGTTGTCCGGCTCGATCGCGGAGTGCGTCACCGACCGGGACGTGGACGGCGTCGTCGCGGCTTCGCTGCGCCGCGGGCGGGCGGAACGTTCGACCATGCTGCAGGCCTGCGCCACACTCTACTGTCGGGGAGCGGCGCCGGACTGGGAGGCCATCCAACGCGCACCCGGTGAGGTGACGGCGTTGCCGCCCTATCCATGGCAGCACGTGCGCTACTGGATGCGCACGCCTCCGGGTGGGCGACTTTCCGGGACCGGATCCGCGGTCGGGCACCCCATGCTCCAGCGTCGGGTGCACGTCGCGGGGTCCGACACGGTCATCTTCGAGGGCAGTGCGGCCGATGCGCTGTCCTGGCTCACCGACCATCGGGTCTTTGGCCGCATCCTCGTCCCCGCGGCCGCGGTCATCGAGGCATTCGTGGCCGCGGCCACCCTCGCGCTCGACGGGAGGGAGAGGACGCTTGCGGGATTCGCCATGCACCGGCCTCTGGTCGTTGGCGGGCTCGTTCCCGGGGTCGTTTCCGGAGTAGCTGTCGACCAGGGTATGGGCACGTTGCGCTGGCAGATCGTGGTCGCTCCGGATGGAGCCGGGGGCGCACAGGTTGCACTCTACGAGGCGACCGGAACGGAGGGCGAGGACGTCCGCTGGGTGAAGGTCGCGAGCGCCGAGGTGGAGCCGGAAGCGGCGGACGGCCCGAGCGCACCCTGGGAGGCCGACCTTCCGGAAGCCGTGGCGCCCGATGAAGTCTATCGGTGCCTGGCGCGTCAGGGCGTCGAGCTGGGGCCGGACTTCCAGGTGGTCGTGGACGCCCGCAGGGGGGACGGTGTGGCCGAAGCCACGATCGAGCTGCCGCCTTCGCTGGCCGTCGAAGCCGCGAAGCATGTTCTGCACCCCGTGCTCCTGGACGGCGCGCTGCTCACGTGTGCCCTCGCGGCAGGCCCTGGCCACGGAGGAGAACCGCTCGGGGCCCTCAGGCTGCCGCTCGGGGCGGACCGCGTGCGGCTCGGCGGGATCGCAACCACCCGGCTCCGCGCCCGCGCACGGGTGCGGAAGGGTGCCACCGGCCCGTCGCTCACGGCGGATGTGACGCTCGAGACGCCCGAAGGCGTGCGGATCGCCGTGGTCGAGGGAATGCGCTTTGCCCCGGCCGACCGGGCGGCCATGGAGGAGCGCCTCGACACGGAGCAGCTCCTGTACGAGGTCGCGTGGGAGCGCCTCGCGGAACAGGCCGAAGTGACGGCGCCGAACGGGGCCGCGGACGCCCGGGGTGACTGGCTGATCTTCGCGGACCGGGGAGGCGCCGGCGAAGCACTCGCGGAGGCGCTCGGCGCCGCCGGAGGCACGTGCACCCTCGTGTTCACTGGAGCGACCTTCGCACGCGGCGGGGAGCGTCGGTGGACCGCCGATCCCGCTGACCCGGAGCAGATCGCGCGCGTGCTGGCCGAAGGGAAATGGTCGGAGACCAAGCCGCTCCGCGGAGTGGTGCACCTCTGGGATCTCGACATCGAGCCGCTCGACGCACTTTGCGGTGCGGACGAGGACGTCCTGGGTGTCGGGTCGCTGCTGCATCTGGCCCAGCGCATGCCGGGTGGCGCCTTGCGCGGCGCGTCGTCCGCTCTGTGGATCGTGACGCGGGGCGCCTGGGTCGTGACCGGAAAGGAGCCCACGGACGCCCTTCGCCCCCGAGGGGCAGGCGCGTGGGGACTGGCCGACGTGATCGCGATCGAGCGCCCGGAGCTTCGCGTACGTCGCATCGATGTCGACCCGGCCGACACCGACGACGGGCGGGCGGCCCTGGCGCGGGAGCCGACCCGGAACGACGACCGCTCAGGGGTGGCCCTGCGGGGCGCGGGGCGGTGGACGCGGCGGCTCGTGCGTCGCGCGGCGCCGGAGACCGGCCAGGCGGCAAACGAGCCTCGGCGCCTCACGCTCGTGCAGCCGGGGACGCTCGATGGCGTGGAACTCCGGACGACCCCGCCGTCCCCCGCCCCCGGCTCCGGTGAAGT
>JBBSOM010000533.1:0-3265 GCA_038259715.1 Longimicrobiales bacterium | reverse complement strand
GTACGTCAGATCTTCCCTGGGTGCGGACTCGCCGGTGCCCACCCATATCACGTCGGGGTCCGACGGCGCGACGGCGATGGCACCTACCGACGAGATGTCACTCTTGCCGTCGGTGATGTTCTCCCACGTCTGTCCACCGTCGGACGTCTTCCACACACCGCCGTTCACGGCGCCGAAGTAGAAAACCCGCGGATGGGCATAGTCGCCCGTGACCGCATCGACGCGGCCGCCCCGGAAAGGGCCCACCTCCCGCCAGCGCAACGCGCCGAACGCCTCGGGCGTCCGGGCCATGGCGGCGTAGCCCGAATATCCCGTGACGGTTGCGGGCAACGAAGTTCCCCTGGCTTCCTGGGCCGCCGTTCGACCGACGGGGACGACCGAGAGGAGCGCGAGGAGCGCGAAAATGAAGGTGAAGCGGAGTCGAGTCATGCTCTGGCACTGTGGTTCGGAGGGTGAACCGGGAGGCACCGCGGAAGGCGTGGCGTGGATTGTGAGGCGGTCAGGGCGAGGCGTCAACACACCAAACCGGGGAAGGGCTGCGTCCATACCGAGTGCGTCATGGCTCGCTCCATGTCCCGGATGGTGTACACCAACACGAGCGAGCCCCGGTCGTAGACCTCCACCGAATACACCTCGTGGGGATCATAGGCCCGAAGGTCGGCCGCGCCCCCCGCGGCCCGGACGTCGTCGATACACACCTTGATAGGCCGTTCGCGACGGCTCCCCACGCAGAGGTTGCCGATGGCATCGATGCCGCAGTCTCTCGCTCCCGGGATGTAGCTTTTCAGCTCATCACGAGTGCTTGCCGCTGCCGATCGGGCGAGGCGCTCTCTGGGAATGACGAGAACGCTGCCCGTGTACGCCCGCTGACGCCTTTCCTGTTCCCGGACCACCCGGCGCAATCCTTGCTCGGCTACCACGATGTCGAGCCCCTGGATGATCCGCGGGTCCGGGGTCATGGTCAGGACCCATGGCGGCTCCGGCGACGCTCCGGCCACGTTCACAATCCGGGTACGAAAACCCAGTTGCTCGAGCTGGATCCGGAAGGGGTCCTGCGCGGGCACCGTGAGCACAAAACGCCCGGCGGAATCGGTGACGGTTGCGTGTCCGAGGTCGATCGCCTCTACACGCGCACCCGGGATCGGACGGCGGCTCATCGAGTCGACGACTTGACCTACGAGCTGTCGCGTCGCTTCCGAGGCTTGCGCACCGACGGCCCAGGGAGAAGCCAGGAGGCCCCCGAGGACGATCGCGACCGAGCTCAGGGCTCGTCCCCTAAGAACCCGATGGCCCGTTCGGCGCCGCGTTCCGGAGCGGAAAGATGACCACATGTTCCACGTCTCTGCTGTCACGCGTCACCCCGGCCACGGCGGAACGACCTGCCCACATGAGGCGGAATCGGGCTGGAAGTTGGATTCGTCCCCGCCACGCGCCGTCGTATGCATACACATCCCATTCGGTGGGGTCCGGGGGGGAGGGGTTGAAGGTGCCGAGGGTTTCGTCTTCGATGACGTAGGGCCCTACCCAGATGTCGCCCTGCTCAGACAGGACGAGCCGTCCGATGACTGGCAGATCCGTCGCGAAATCGACGGATCGCCTCATTTGCTCGAGGTAGGATTCGTCACCTGGATTGGCCCTCGCGAGACCCTGGAAGAAGGTCTCGCGCGCACCATCCGTCACCTTCCGCGTGGCGACACCCGTACGCCGGATGCGCAGTCGCGGCGTACCATCGGGCTCTCGGCACTCGATGACGTATTCTTTCGGAAATGTCGTGCAGAAGCCACCCGGACGAGTGGCCACATCGAGTCTCGGACCATACACCAATCCGCGAGGCTGTCCCCCCGGCTCGGGGATCAAGGTGTAGCCAGGGAGCGCGAGCAAAGGGCGTACATCGGCCCCGGCGACGGCCACCAGCTCGTACGGGATCGACTCCGGTTCTTTCAGGAGAATCGGCGGCGTGGCGTAACGCGCCAACGTGACCCCTGGTGCCAAAGGTCCCAGGCGCCGCATGCGCGTGCCGCGATCCGACACCAGAGGCGCTTCGCTCCGAATGAACGTGCCATCGACGGTGAAGATGTGTGCTCGCCGAGCGGCGTCCACGACCGTGAGGGTGTCGGCTACGACCCAGGCACCCCAGGGCAGCGAGGGAAACTCCCCGAACCCATCCCCCTTCCCGCCGAAACGGGAAAGGAAGTGCCCCTGGTCGTCGAAGATCCGAACCTCCCTCGATCCACCATCCACGACCACCAGCCGCCCGTCCCGCAGCACGATCACCGCAGCGACATTCGAAAACTCTTCTGCTTCGCTCCCTTCACCCAGGGACAGCGCCGGTGGACCGAGGAGCCAGGCGCCACCGGGGGCGGAGTCGGGTGTGTAGAGTATGGTGTCGGGAAAAGCCGTCGTCTGAGCCGCCAGCGGAGGGACCCCCGTGGTCGCGTTTCCGACCCACATGCTCGCCGCAAGCAAGAGGGCGAGACGCGTGCGGGCCGGAGGCCCGATGGAAAACGGCCTAATCACTGCAATCCAAGAAAAGCCTGGAGAAACGCCAACGATGGTGCACCGACGATCTTCCGGCCGTCCACAACCATGGTCGGGGTCGCCTCCATCCCCAACCCGTAGCCGAGTCGTGGGTCTCTCGCCAGCGGGGCGGACAACTCTGGCGCCTCGGCGGATAAGCACTTATGTGATAGCGACGGGCCGGTTCGCGGCCCGGTTCGTCCTGAGAAGGAGTTCGCTATGCCGAAGTTCGTGATCGAGCGCGAGGTTCCGGGCGCGGGGAATCTGTCGCCGGAGGAACTGAAGGGACTCTCGCAGGCGTCGTGTGCGGTGCTCGGCGAGATGGGCCCGAAGATCCAGTGGGTGGAGAGCTTCGTCACCGCCGACAAGCTCTACTGCGTGTATGTCGCAACCGATGAAGCGATGGTGCGCGAGCATGCGAAGCGCGGTGGATTTCCCGCGAACCGGGTGTCCGCAGTGGCCGCGATGATAGGCCCGACGACCGCGGAGTGACGACGGCGGGGCAGGCCCGCGCCCTCCCGCCATCGTGAGCCGTCGACGATATTCCACGGTCGAGTTGTATCGGATCGTTTCGGAGGCATATCCATGTTCCGATTCCGCCTCACCGCACTCGCGCTTGCCGTCCCGCCCCTCGCAGCCGGCTGCACCGAGCCAAAGTCCCCCGCCGTGCCGGAGAACCCCTTCTTCGCCGAGAGCCCCCTTCCGTACCATGCTCCTCCCTTCGACCGGATTGTGGACGGGGACTATC
>JBBSOM010000532.1:0-3269 GCA_038259715.1 Longimicrobiales bacterium | reverse complement strand
GCGCTGTCGGACCAGAAACCCACCCCCCCCCCCCACCCCATCCGGCGGGGCGCCCTCGCGCAAGAGGGGCCCCGCCGCTTTTTTTTGTTCGATTCCCAGGAATTGAGAGAACGACCATGCTGCGAACTCTGGAATCGGTCCAACGTTCCGCTGCCCCGACGGGCGCGGAGTCGATCTGCAACGCGCTGCACGCCGAAGGCGTCGACGTCCTCTTCGGGCACCCCGGCGGGGCGATCCTCCCCTTCTATGACGCGCTGCATCGGGATGGGCGACTCCGCCACGTACTCGTCCGCCATGAGTTGGGCGCCGCCCACGCCGCCGACGGCTACTCTCGTGCGACGGGCAAGGTGGGTGTGTGCGTGGCCACCAGCGGTCCCGGCGCGACCAACCTGGTCACCGGGCTGGCGACGGCCATGATGGACAGCGTTCCGCTCGTGGCGATCACGGGGCAGGTGGCGCGTTCCGTCATGGGGACCGAAGCCTTCCAGGAATGCGACATCCTGGGCGTGACGGCTCCGGTGACCAAGTACGGATTCCTGGCCGAGGACGCGACGTCGCTGCCGGATATCATCGCCGAGGCGTTCCGTTTGGCGCGTTCGGGACGTCCGGGCCCAGTGCTCATCGACATCCCCAAAGACGTGCAGAGCGAGCACGCCGTCCGGTGGACGAGCCCGTGTCCGCCCTCGGTGAACGGGAACCACCGGCCTGGCGGCGGTTGCGTGAGCGAGAGCGCCGCCCTGGCGGAGGCGCTCGACCGGGCGGCCGACATGATCAACGAGTCGGAGCGGCCGGTGCTCATGGTGGGACGGGGCGTCCTGCTCGCCGACGTGGTGCCGGCCGTTCGGCGCTTGGCCGAATGGGCGGAGCTGCCCGTGGTGACTTCGCTGCTCGGCCTGGACGGATTTCCCGCCCGCCATCCGCTGGCCCTCGGGCTGCCAGGCATGCACGGAACGCCACGCGCCAACAGCGCGATCCAGGACGCGGATCTGATCCTCGGGCTGGGTATCCGTTTCGACGATCGGGTGGTGGGCCGCGCCAAGGACTTCGCGCGCCACGCGAGGATCGTCCACTTCGAGATCGATCCCACGGTGATCGGGCGTACCGTGCGCGCGGATCATGCCGTGTTGGGTGACCTGGCGGATACGGTGCCGGGCCTCACCCGCCGGGTGCGGCCCCGCAACCGACCCGGGTGGTTGGCCCGGTTGAAGGGCTGGGATCGCGACGCCGAGCCAGACGTGCCCGAGTCGACCGGAGACGGGCCGCTCCGTGCGCGTGACGTCATCCGGGCGGTGGCCGGCCAGATCAGCCGTTCCCGGTCGATCGTGGTGACCGACGTGGGGCAGCATCAGATGTGGTTGGCCCAGGAACTGCCCGACGTGGAGCCCGGCGCCCACCTCACGTCGGGCGGCCTGGGCACCATGGGCTACGCGCTGCCCGCGGGCATCGGCGCCGCGGTGGGCAGGCCCGATCGCGAGGTCTGGGTCATCGCAGGCGACGGCGGCTTCCAGATGAACATCCAGGAGTTGGCCACGGTGGTTCAAGAAGGCCTCCGTCTGCGCATCGCCGTGGTGAACAACGGCTTCCTGGGTATGGTTCGCCAATGGCAAGAGCTCTTCTACGAGCGACGCTATTCCGCGAGCGAGATCAGTGGCCCCGACTTCGTTGCGCTGGCCGAGGCCTACGGAATTCCCGGCCGCGCCGTAGAGCGCCGTGACGAGTTGGCGGACGCGTTCGCCTTCGCCAGCAGCTGCGAGGGCCCGGCGCTCGTGGACCTGCGCGTCGCCCGCGAGGAGAACGTCTATCCCATCGTGCCTGCGGGCGCGGCTCTGCACGAGTTCGTGCCCTCGCCGGGGGTCGCCTCCCGATGAGTCGCGAACGTTGGACCATCCGCCTGAACGAACGCTCCGCCGGGGTAGAGCGGATTCTGGGTATGCTGCGACGACGGGCCGTACGGGTCCTCGGAATGAGCGTCTCCCAGGGGCCCGCGGTCATCCTGTTGGAGATGGTGGTGGATGTGGAGGAGAGTCTTCGAGGCAGGATGTGCGCCGAAATCGAGGCGAGCCCGGACGTCCTCGGTTTCGAACGAACACCGGACGCTGAAGCGCCGGCCCGCGCAACCCCCAAACCCGGAAAACCCAGAGGAGCATCTTCAATGAGCAGTGCGACCTTGTACGAGCAGACGGCCGCCGACCCCGAAGTCCTGCAGCGGCGCCGCGTCGCCGTGATCGGATACGGCAGCCAGGGACACGCGCACGCCCTCAACCTCCGCGACAGCGGAGTCGACGTGGTGGTGGGACTTCACGAGGGGAGCAGTTCGGCGGCTCGTGCCCGCAAGGCCGGACTCACCGTGCTGTCCGTGGAAGACGCGGCCCAGCGGTCCGACTTGATCGCCATCCTGATCCCCGATCCGGTTCAGCCCGGCGTCTACGATGAGAGCATCGCTCCGCACCTGAAATCCGGCGACGCGGTCTTGTTCGCGCATGGCTTCAACATCCACTACGGGGAGATCCAGCCGCCCGAGGGTGTGGACATCGTGCTGGTGGCGCCCAAGTCCCCCGGGGACATGGTGCGGCGTGAGTTCCTGGCGGGGCGGGGCGTGCCCGCGCTCATCGGTGTGCATCAGGACGCCAGCGGGAACGCCAGGGCGCTGGCGCTCTCGTACGCGCACGCGCTGGGGTGCACCCGAGCGGGCGTGCTCGACACGGACTTCGGCTCCGAGACCGAGACCGATCTGTTCGGAGAGCAGGCCGTGCTCTGCGGCGGCTTCTCCGCGCTGGTGAAGGCCGGTTTCGAGACGCTGGTGGACGCGGGCTACGATCCCCGGCTCGCGTATTTCGAGTGTCTGCACGAGCTCAAGCTGATCGTGGACCTGGCCTACGCGAACGGGCTCTCGGGCATGCACCAGGAGGTCAGCGACACGGCCGAGTACGGCGACTACGTAAGCGGCCCCAGGGTCATCGGGGAGCCGAGCCGGCAGGCCATGAAGGAGGTCCTGGAGGAAATCCAATCGGGTGCGTTCGCGCGCGCCTGGATCGACGAATGGCGGGGGGGCAGCAAAAACTTCAAGCGCATGCGGGATGAAGAAGGCCGGCACGCGATCAACGACGTGGGTACCGGTCTGCGCGCGCGCATGGCGTGGTTGCACGGGGAGGCGGAAGCGTGAGCACTCCGGACTTCCGCACCTCGTGGATCTGGAAGGACGGGGACTTCCTCGCGTGGGAGGACGCCAACATCCACGTCATGAGCCACGTGGTGCACTATGGGTCCTC
>JBBSOM010000531.1:0-3277 GCA_038259715.1 Longimicrobiales bacterium | reverse complement strand
GTGGGGGATCGCCTCGCGCGCGCGGCGCTGGTCCTGCTCGCGGCGGGCGCCGCCTGGCTGACGCTTCTGCACCACGTGTTGTCCGGTGCCCTCTGGCGCGGGGCCGCGCTATTGATGGGGGCGGGCCTCGCCTGCTTTCTGGTCCAGGCCTGGCTCTTCTATCGCCACCGCCACCGTCCCGCGCTCGATCCGGGGATGCGTCTGGCCGCCGCCGGCCTCGTACTGCTCGGCCTGGGCCTCGTGATTGCCGTCCCGGTCGTCTTGATGAACGTGCCTCAGCACGTGTGGACCGCGTATGTGATGGCCGTCGTTCTGGGGATCAGCACGTTCGTGGCCGCGCTATACTACAAGATCGTACCCTTCCTGGTGTGGTACCATCGCTTTGGTCCGCTTGCCGGGAAGCAGCCCGTTCCGCGGGTCGGGGAGTTGTACTCGGCCCGCGCAGCGAACGTGGCAGGCGGCCTTCTCTTCATCGGTGCGTTGGGCACGACGGCCTCCGTGCTCTTCGGCCAACCCACGATGACGCGAATGGCCGCCGTGGTCCTCGTGTCCGGTGTCCTCGTGGAGGCCTCGCAGATGCTTCAACTCGCGAGAAAACAACCATGAACGTGAACACGCCCCCGTCGGAGGCGTTGGTGCGCGATGCGCTCCGGACGGTGATCGATCCCGAGATCGGATTGGACATCGTGACGCTCGGACTCGTATACGACCTGGAAATCAACGATGGCTTCGTGAAGGTGACGTTCAGCCTCACGACGCCGGGATGCCCCATGGAGGGCCACATCACCGGGGAGGTGCTCCGCGTGGTCTCCCTCATCGAAGGAGTGGACGAGGTGGAACCGAATCTGGTCTGGGACCCGGCCTGGCATCCAGGCATGATCCAGGAGCGCGCGTGGTGAGCCCGAGCGGCGGCGGACTACCCCCACAGTTGGCCGCGATCCCCGACGAACGGGTGGTCGAGGCGGACGTGCGCGAGGAACTGAGGGCGGGCAGGGAGCCGTTCGCCATCATCATGGCCGCATGCGGCAGGATGCCCGAGGGAGGCGCGCTGTCCGTACGGGCCATCTTCGAGCCGGTGCCTCTCTACCACGTACTGGGCAGTCAGGGCTTCGCCCATCATACCGAGCAGCTTGGCGACGAGGACTGGCGGGTCTGGTTCTATCACTCGCCCGACGGCGAGGCCGCGTCCGCCGGAGAGGCCACGTCCGTGACACCGCGGAGAGCCGAAGAGGCGGTATCCGCCGCGGATCCCCGGGAGGCGGCCGAGGCCGATCACGGCGTCGTGGTGCTCGACGTCCGCAATCTGGAACCTCCGGAGCCGATGGTTCGCACGCTTGCGGCGCTCGAGACGCTTCCGGAGGGCGCGACCCTCCTCCACATCAACCAACGCGTGCCGCAGCTCCTGTTTCCACATCTGGAGGCGCGCGGTTTCAGCTATGAGGTCCGGGAGCAGGAGCCCGATCTCGTGCGGGTGTTCATTCGCCGGGCTTCTTCGAGTCCGGCTGCCGAGTCCACTTGAAGAAGAGGGAGTCCGTTATCCATGGCTGACCAGAGAACGCTCGACGTGCGGGTCATTCCCCCGCGCGAGAAGCACCCGACCATCTTCCAGGCCTTCGCGTCGCTGGCTCCCGGTGAGTCGTTCGTGCTTGTGAACGACCATGACCCGGCGCCCCTGCGATACCAGTTCCAGTACGAGCACCAGGGGGAGTTCGGCTGGGAGTATCTGGAGCAGGGTCCGGTCGTGTGGCGCGTGGAGATCTCGCGGACGGAGGCGACGGAGGCATGATGCGTCTCTCCCTTTGCTCCAGCGCCGCCCCCGACGCGACGCTCTCCGGGCTCGTCGAAGCCTGCGCGCGCCGAGGCCTGGCGGCGCTGGAACTCAGGGAGGGCGACGCGCACGGACTGAATCCCGAGTACGAGGACCTCGCCGCAGCCGTGGCCGGCGCACGGGCGGAGACGCCGAGCCTTCCCATCGTCGCGTATCGAACGTCGGAGCCGGGGCACGATCTCTGGCTCGCTCGTCTGTCCGAGGCGCTGGGCGTCCCCCTACTCCTGGATGGCTCCACCACGGTCCGGGCGCGCCTCGAACGAGCCGCCGGCATCGCGGAGATCGGGGGGTGCGTAGCTATCGTGGTCAGGGGTGAAGACTATCTGAGCGATGCCCGGGAGGCCGCCGGAGCGGATGTGGATCTCGCCTGGGACGCTGATCCGACGCAGGCCCGAATGGGGGATCGGCTGGCGCGACTCCTCGACGGCTTCGGCGAGCGGCTCGGTCATATCCGTCTGTTGGGCGGAGGCCCCGAGGCGGCCCTGCACGAGGGCGCAGGCATCGGGGAGGTCATGGGACGACTCGCCCTCAGCGGGTACGCGGGAACCGTAGCGCTGGCGCCCAGTTCCGCTCGGTACCGTGTGGCGTGGCAGACGTGGCTGGGCCGGCGGGGCGGGTGGGGGTGCGGCAGTCGCACAGCCGATCCCTCTCTCGTTCAGCTCTTGACGGGAGATGGATGAGATGACGTCCTCGGCACCTGTCCGAACCGAAGACATCCTGGTGAGCGGCATCAAGCCGACGGGTTCCCCGCACCTGGGGAACCTGGTCGGCCTGGTCAGACCGGCGGCTCGCATGGCCCAGGAGGTGACGTCGTATCTCTTTGTGGCCGACCTCCATGCGCTGACCACGGCCCGGGATGGCGTAGAAGTGCGGCGCCATGTCTACGACGACGTTGCCGTCCTTCTGGCCGCGGGCGTGGATCCGGAACGCACCACGGTCTTTCGCCAGTCCGACGTGCCCGAGATCCTCGAGCTTGCCTGGATCCTGGGTTGCCTGGCGCCCACGGCTTTGCTGGAGCGCGCCCACGCGTTCAAGGCCGTGACGTCCGAGGGGGTGAGTCCGACCCTGGGGCTCTTTTCCTACCCCGTGCTCATGGCGGCCGACATCCTCACGCTGGGTGGCACCTTGGTTCCGGTCGGGGAGGACCAGCAACAGCATGTGGAGTTGACGCGTGATCTCGCGCGCCGGTTCAACCACGCATACGGAGGCGACCTCTCGCTTCCCCGGGCGAGCGTGGAGGCCGGATCGATTCCCGGTCTCGACGGGCGCAAGATGAGCAAGCGATACGGGAACACCATACCCCTCGGGGCCACGCCGGCGGAACGCCGCGCCCTGGTCCGGAAGATCGTCACCGACTCTTCGCTCCTGGGGACGCCGCTGGACGCCGGGTCCTCTGCGGTCGTGCAGATGCTGAGGCACTTCGAGCGCGCGGCGTCGGTCCGTGAAATG
>JBBSOM010000530.1:0-3277 GCA_038259715.1 Longimicrobiales bacterium | reverse complement strand
TGCTCGCGTCCGTCGCGTTCGTCTGCGGCGCCCGCAGGGGCCTGAAATGGTTCCTCACCGGGCTCGGCACCATTGCGCTCCTCTTCTCGCTGGGTACGCACACGCCCGTGTGGGGGCTCTTCTACGCGCTGGTTCCGGGCATACGCCTCTTCCGGGCGCCCGACATGGTCATGTTCCTCTTCGTCTTCTCGGCTGCGACGCTGGCGGCGCTCGGCGTCGACCGAATCTTCCGCGCCTCGGCCGAGAACGACGACGAAGGATGGACCCGGGTGCTGCGCGTGCTCGCCGCCTTCGCGGGCTTCCTGGCGCTCCTGGTGCTGCTTGTATCGTCCGGCGCGCTCCAGTCGATGTGGACGACGGTCGTCTACAAGGACATCACGCCCGACCAGATCCAGACGCTCCGGAGTCTGCAACCGTTCATCGTGCGTAGCGCCCTCGTGTCGGCCTTGCTGGCCTTCGGTGTCTGGGCGCTGTCGTGGGCCGTCCGTCGGGCCTTCCTGGCCCCGACCGCGCTCGTGGCCGGACTCGTGCTCCTCGTCGGCGTGGATCAACTGCGCGTGGACGGCGCCTTCATCCAGACGCTCGACTTCCAACGCTGGTCCGCCCCCGACCCGAACATGCAGGCGCTTCTCGAGCGAGAGAAATCCGACACCGAGCCGTACCGCCTGGTCTCGTTCGTCCAGTCGGGCCAGGACGTCATGCCTGCCATCCAGGGCGTCGACCTCGCGTCCGGCCACCACCCGAACGACCTGTCACGGTATCGCGAATTGATCGGCATGGTAGGGTCGGACATGCCGAAGAACCTCTTCAACAACAACATCCTTCGGCTGCTCAACGTCGACTACATCCTCTGGCCCGACCTCGACCCGCGCCTCGGGCCCGCGCCAGAGCAGGGCGTCATCTCGCAGACCAAGCTCCGCGACGGTCGGACGTACCAGACGCTGCTCAGCTATCCCGGCCTCCCGCGCGCGCGCCTGGTGGCGTCGGCCGTGGTGAAGTCCGACGACGAGGACATCGACTACATGCTCTCGGATGCGTTCGACCCCGAGAACGAGGTCGTGCTCCCCGCGGCGCCGCCGATCGAGCTGTCCGGAGGCCCGGTCACGGGAGACGTCCGCTGGACCGATCGTAGCTCGCCGAACCACCTCAGCCTCTCCGTGACGTCGGACAAGCCGGCGCTTCTGGTGGTGGCGGACAACTGGTTCCCGGCCTGGCACGCCTCGGTCGACGGGGCGGACGCGCCGGTGCTCCGGGCGTACCACTCCTTGCGGGCAATCCCGGTACGGGCTGGGGAGCACAGGGTCGAATTGTGGTATCACTCCGACCTGCTGGTACGCAGCCTCTGGCTCAGCGTGGCGACCACGTTGGTGCTCGTCGGTCTCGGCGCGTTCGGCGTGGTGCGCGACCGACGTCGGAGGGCCGTCTGAAGAAGGCCCTGCTGTGGAGCGCGCAGATCGCGCTGACCGTCCTGGTGACCTGGTTCATCCTGGACCGCCTCGGTCCCGGAATCGGCCAATTGCGCGGCGTCGACGCCGCGTTGTGGCGGCCGAACGTGCCGCTGGCGTTGGCGTCGTGCGTACTCCTTCTGGGCGCGTACTTCGTGTCCGCGGCGCTCTGGGGGCGCATCGTCGCCGACCTCGGCGGGCCTCGGCTACCGGCCTTCGAGGCGGTCCGACTCTTCATGATCGCGAACCTGGCCCGGTACCTGCCCGGCAAGATCTGGCAGATTGCGGGCCTCGCGGTGCTCGCCCGTCGGCGCGGCGTTCCCGCCTCCACAGCTACGGCGGCGGCGGTGCTGGGGCAGGGCTTTGCGCTGGTCGGGGCCACGCTTGTGGGTACGGGGGCCCTTCTCGCCGGTCCTCCGGGGATCCGGCACTGGGGGATCATCGGCGCCGGCACCCTCGGCCTCGCCGTGATGATCGGCCTGATCCCCGCGGTTTTCGACCGGATCGTGGCCCTCTGGTTTCGGCTCGCTCGCCAGGACCGACCACCCCACCTGAGTTCCGCCCACGGGCTGGGATGGGTGGCCGCGTTCACCGCGAACTGGGCGCTGTACGCCTTTTCCTTCCAGGTCCTGGCCGCCAGCTTCGGGCACGCGGGCCACCCGGTCGCGATCGCATCGGCCTTCGCCGCCGCCTATGTGCTGGGATACCTCATGATCTTCGCGCCCGCGGGTGTCGGCGTCCGGGAAGGCGCGCTCCTGGTCTTCCTGACCCCGTATGTGGGTGCATCGGCGGCGACGGTGCTCGCGGTCGTATCCCGTATCTGGACCACCGGGGTCGAACTGGTGCCGGCCGGCGCCTTCTGGCTCAGCCACCTGACTTCCAACGGGGGCAACGGTCGCGGGAGCGACTCCCAGGCAACGGAGGCACCCCGTGCGTGACGGCCGTTTCCTGGTCATCGTGCCGACGTACGACGAGCGGGAGAACCTGCCCCGCAAGATCCCGCTCATCCTCGAGCAGGATGAGCGCCTGGAGATCCTGGTGGTCGACGATGCCTCACCGGACGGCACGGGGGCGGTCGCGGACGAGATGGCCGCGGCCGACCCGCGCGTCCACGTTCTCCACCGGGGAGGAAAACAGGGTCTTGGAAAGGCGTATCTGGCAGGATTCGAGTGGGGCCTGGAGGGCGGCTACGACCTCCTCTTCGAGATGGACGCGGACGTCTCGCACCCCCCGGACGCACTCCCGAAGCTCATCGAGTCTGCGAAGGACGCCGACGTCGTGATCGGATCGCGGTACGTCGGTGGGCGCGTGAACGTGGTGAACTGGCCTCTCAACCGGCTCTTCATCTCGGTCTTCGGATCCTGGTACGCGCGGACGATCACGGGCATGCCCGTGCGCGACGCGACGGGCGGATTCAACTGCTGGCATCGACGCGTGCTCGAAGCCGTGGGTCTGGACCGCGTCCGTTCAAACGGGTATGCCTTCCAGATCGAGCTGAAGTATCGGGCTTTCCGGAAGGGCTTCTCGTTGAAGGAGATTCCGATCCTGTTCACGGAGCGTGACGAAGGTACGTCGAAGATGTCGAAGCGGATCGTGCGCGAGGCCGTCTGGCGCGTCTGGTGGCTTCGCCTTTCGGATCTGTTCGGGCGGCTGTGAGGGACGCATGAGCGAACCGCGTATTGGCAAGGAGTACTACGACTCCACGGCGTACTTCGACGACCCCGACCATCTCATCGACCCCGACAGCCCCTTCCAGCGGTATCGCGTACGGAAAGTGCTCGAGTTGTACCGTCCGGACGCGGGAGACCGCGTGGTGGACGTCGGGTGCGGAT
>JBBSOM010000529.1:0-3285 GCA_038259715.1 Longimicrobiales bacterium | reverse complement strand
GTCTCGTCCACCGACACCCGCGACTACATCAACCCGCGCTCGGCGAGCGACGTCCAGACGCGCCCGGCGATGATGATGTGATCATGGACAGGGATGCCCATGACCCGGCCTGCCTCCACGAGCTGCTTCGTGACCGCTACGTCCTCGCGCGACGGCTCGGGGTTGCGTGAAGTAGGGTCGGGGGCGCGGTGCAGCCTCGCGGCCGTCCGTCTCCCCCAACCCTCTTCCCAAACCGGACGTGCGACTTTCACCGCATCCGGCTTTCCATCTGATCTATTCGCTGTTCTGCCCGTGCTCCGCCTGGCGGTGCTCCGCCATGTGGCACCGGCGGCACAGCGTCACGAAATCGGCCAGCGTCCGAGACTTCTGCCCCCGCATTCCGTGGACGTTCAGGTGGTCCTGGGCGCCACACGTCTTGCAGGTGTGTCGGTCTCTGACGAGGGCGCGCTGACGTAGCGCCTGCCACGCGGCCGGGCTCCCGGTGTGTCTCCCGTCTCCGCTGAGGGAGGCGCGGTAGACAGATTCCGGGACCCCGACGTTGCCTTCTAGAAGGTCCCCTTCCGGGTACCCAGTTTCGGCCGAAGCCAGATCGGCGAGGTACGGGTGGCCGAAGCCGTTCCGTCCTTTCTGCCGGTACCTCGACCGAGCCAGTTCCTTCGGGCTCGGTAGCCACTGGTGGACGGTGAGGGCGTTTCCACCCTCCCGCACGGACGCGATCCACCGCGTTCGTCCGAAGATGTCGCGGGTCTTGTCCCGGACGAGTTGGCCCTTCCGACTCCCCTTGTGCTTCTTCAAGAGCCACAGGAGGTAGCGGTGCCACGTGTACCGGCTGACGTGCTCCAGATCGGACTGCAAGGACGTGTGCTTGTAGTACTCGCACCAGCCCCGGACCATCCGGTTGAGAGCCGTCAGCATCGACACCTCGTCGTAGAGGACAAATCGCCTGGACGTGAGCATCTTGATCCGCGCCTTGATCCGGGCCACTCCCTCATGCGTCGGGCGGAGATGGACGACCCACCGTCCCTCGGGCGCGACTCGGCGGATGTTGAATCCGAGGAAGTCGAAGCCGTCGTTGACGTGTGTGATGGTCGTTTTCTCCTCCGAGAGCGTGAGGCGCAGGTCCGTTTCGAGAAACGCCTGGATCTCAGCCTTGGCCGTCTCGACCCCCTCGCGGGTGTCGTTCGTGACCGCCACGAAGTCGTCGGCGTACCGAACGACCGTGTAGGTGCCACGTCCGGCCCGTCTCTGCTGCTGGAGTTGCCACGGCGTCAGGCGGTGCCACTTCGCCTCGCACCACTTGTCGAACTCGTTCAGATAGACGTTCGCAAGCAGCGGCGAGAGGACGCCGCCCTGTGGGACACCGGCCGCCGTTTTGGCGAACAGGTACCCCTCCATGACTCCGGCTTTCAGAAACTTCCAGATGAGGTCCAGCACGCCCCGGTCCTTGATCCTCGTCTTGAGGATCGAGAGCAGCTTCCGGTGGTTCACCGTGTCGAAGTAGGACGCGAGGTCGCCTTCGATCACGTAGAACTTCTTGATGCTGCCGTTGAACTGGGGCATGAGGACCGCCACCGCGTCCATCGTTCGTCGGCCCTTCCTGAATCCGAACGAGTACGGCTGAAAGTCGCTCTCGTAGATCGGGTCCAGAGCCATCCGCAAGGCCTCCTGCACGATCCGGTCTCGCAAGGCGGGAATGCCGAGCGGCCGGGTCTTGCCGTTGGATTTCGGGATGTGGACGCGCCGGACGGGCAGGGGCTCGTACCGCTTCCGCTTCAGATCCTCCCGCAACTCGGCCAGCAGCCGGTCGCGGTTCTCCCTGAAGTAAAACCGGGTCGTGCCGTCTACGCCGGCCGTGTCGCTTCCGGGCCGCGATAGAACCGCGTCCGCCGCGCGCTCGATCCAGTCCTCCCAATGCAGGAGGTTGTACAGGTTCGAGAACCTGTGCGCCGGATCGGCCTGGGCGTGAACCGCGAGTGCCCGCTGCTTTTGGGCGATCACCAGACGGCTGTCACGGCCGTCCTCCCGCTTAGTTCGCGTTGGGCCTGGGACCGCCAGCGGTCCCTGCATTGAATCAGACTGCCTCCCTTCGCCTTGCGCCGCGGACCGCGAGCGGTCCTCCGGCGCGTGTGAGCGGTTTTCCCGCTCTCGGACTACTACGGAGGCTCCGCCCCCCTCATCGCGTGTAGGCGCAAGCTGCCCCGCTCCGTCCTCGTGCGACGAGTCGCCTTCGGTCGGAGAGCGATGAGGGGTTCCCAAGTTCACATCGGTAGCGTCAACACCCAGCCGTAGACTCCTCCTGTACGCCTGGCACGGCTCGTTGCCGCGCTCGACCGGGGGGGATTGGGGGTCGGCCTTTCGGCCGGAAGTGTCCGCTCCCTGTCCATCAGAGACTGTCCCGCCCCAAGCGAGGGCGGTATCCCCGGTCTCCACGCTGTCCCTACCCTCAGCCTTTTCGGGCTGCTGGCGCGTGGTCCAACCTTCGGCGCGTCTATCAGAGGTTTCTTTCGTAGTCATAGCTGGATTCTGGCTAGCAGCCCAATCGGCCGTAGGGGGCCGACCGGCCACATTGTTTCGGGGGCTTCGCACCCTGGGTTGCTTCGGTCCCAGAGCACGCCCCGGTAGCCATCAGATCACTTCATTCTGAGTTGCATGGGCAACGTTCTACCGATGCGCTTCTTGGCGCGCCGCTGGGGTGGTTGTGCGCGAGAAGCAGCGCCGCCGCATTCGCGAGCACCGCCGCCTTGAACACCTGCCGCGGCTCGACGATGCTCGCCGCGAGCCCGCCCACGCTGGCTACATGGATTCCAACCAGGGTGTTTGCAGTATCAAGAAAAACAACTAGAAACTCCTCACGATCTCGGTCGCAGAAATACTCCGCGAGCACGGCCGCCGCATCGGCGGGCGAGCGGACCTGGTCGCGCGTCGGGAAGGTGAACGTGTGCTCGCGCACGAGGCGAGTCGTGTAGAGCGGCACGCCGGAGAAGAGCGCATCGCGGTAGGCGCCGGTCGAGGAGGTTGCGGCGGAGGCAGCGGAGAGGATGGACATGGGTGTTCGGCCCGGCAACTCGCGCGCGGACGCGCGGGCGAGGCTGCGGACTCGGGTTTCGCTCCGGGCTGTCAAGCACAAGCGGCAGGGGGAGCGTCCCCGCCGGCCGGCACGAGGACCGGGCCGGCGGGGGCAGCCCCCGCTCTACACGTATGTGCTGCTCACGTGCGGGCTCATGCCTCCACCGAGGCGCTCTGAACCTCGGGCGCACTTGCCCCGCCAGGGCGGGGCAGGCTGTC
>JBBSOM010000528.1:0-3286 GCA_038259715.1 Longimicrobiales bacterium | reverse complement strand
GTCCCACGTTCATGACGCCGATGCCGCCCGCGAAGTCGATCAGCGAGGTGCCGTCGGCATCGACGAGGTGGGCGCCGGACGCCGACGCAACCGTGGTCTGACCGGCGAATTCGCCGACTGCCCGCGGCACGACGGCATGGCGTCTCGCGACGAGCTCATCATTGTTTTTCATGGCACCGACCGGGGACATGGGATGGAGACCAAGATCTTAATGGTACCCCAATGCGGCGTGTCTCAACAGCGCGGCTTCCGGTGCGAGGTGCACATTCGGGCTCTCCTTCCGGGCGTATGAAGCCGCTTCCTTGCTATAAATACTCTTTGTGTATATATACGTGAGGAGTATTCAGAACCCAGGGTTCGTACCTGTACGAGCCCCCAGCCGGGGGGGTCATGACCTCACGTTTGGAAGGCGGGGTCAGCACGCTCGAGTACCATGTGCTGCTCGCGCTCGCGCGCGATCCGCTCTACGGCTACGCGATCAAGGAAGCGGTTCTGGACGAGTCCGCCGGCGCGCTCGCGCCGCGTGCCGGGTCGCTGTACCGGGTGATCGCACGGCTCGTGACGTGGCGGCTCGTGGAGGGCGCCGAGCCGGACGAGGCGGCGCCCCCGCATCCGGGGCGGGAACGGAAGTACTACGCATTGACGACGGAGGGGCGCCGGGCCCTCGCCGCTGAAACCCATCGCCTGAAGGAAGTAGCCGCCCTGGCCGAGGAGCGCCTGGGCGCGGTGCGGGGTCGGCCGTGAACCGCGTGACCCGGGGGCTCATCGCGCTGATCCGCCTCTACCCGAGGCCGTTCAGGGAGCGCTTCGGCACAGAGTTGGCCGAGCAGATCAGACGCGAGTGCGCCGAGGCGGAAGCGCGGGGGTGGAGGGCGAGGTGGAGCTTCGTGCTCGGGACGGCGACGGACGTCGTGGTCTCGGCGATCGCGGAACGAGTCGACCCGGTATGGGACGACGCGGACGAACAGGGGGAGTGGGGCATGGCGAGCATGACGGACGGGTGGGTGCGCGACCTGTGGCACGCGGTACGGTCTCTGCGAAGGGCGCCCGGCTTCGCCGTGGTGGCCGTCTCAACGCTGGCGATCGCCATCGGCGCGAACGTCGGCATCTTCAGCGTCGTGGACGCGGTGCTCCTGCGCCCGCTCCCCTATACGCAACCGGATCGGCTCGTCGCGCTGAGTGCAACGGCGCCCGGCTCCGACATGCCCGACGAGTTCCGGCTGGGCGCGGAGTTCATGGTGGCGCTCAGGGAGCAGTCCAAGGTCCTGCAGGACGTCGCGGTGTACAACGACTTCACCAGCACGCTCCGCGTTGGCGACCGGGTCGAGCGCGTGCCGATGTCGTTTCCCTCGACGTCGACGTTCGCGCTGCTGGGCGCAAAGCCCATGCTAGGACGGGTTCCCGTCGACAGCGACCACGGAACCACGGTGGTGCTCAGCCACAAGCTCTGGACCACCTGGTTCGACCGTGACCCCACCGTGCTTGGCCGCACCATCGACGCCGGCGGGGACAGCCGCACAGTGGTAGGCGTGATGGGGCCCGACTTCTGGTTCCCCGACGACCAGGTCCTGCTCTGGGGCGCAAACCCCATGGATCTGTGGAACGACGCTTCCCCGGGTCGCTTCGACGCACCGATGATCGCGCGGCTCCGGCCGGGTGCGGACGCCGAAGAGGCAGTGGCCGAAATTGCCCGCATCACACAGCGCATCCCGGAGCGCTTCGGGGGTTCGCCGGCCTACGCCAAGCTCATCGGCCAGATCCGTCCCATCGTTCGTCCGTTGGAGGAGCAACTCGTCGGGGCCGTTGCGCGCCCACTGTGGGTGCTTCTGGGCGCCGTGGCGCTGGTGCTCCTCATCGCGTGCGCCAACGTGGCCAACCTGTTCATTGTCCGGGCCGAACGCCGTCAGCGCGACCTCGCGGTGCGCCAGGCCATCGGTGCGGGCCGCGCACAACTCATCCGGTCGCAGCTTGCTGAATCGGTCGTGATCGCGGCCGTGGCCGGACCGCTCGCGCTCGTGCTCGCGTGGGCGACCGTGCCCCTGTTCCTGCGCGCGGCACCACCCATCCCCCGACTCAGCCAGGTGGCGCTCGGCCTTCCCGCGATCCTCTTCACGCTCGGCGCGTGCGCGTTCTGCGTGCTGGTGTGCGGGCTCGCGCCCGCGATCCGGGGGTCGAAGCCGCGCCTCTCCGCGCTCCGGGACGGGGGGCGGGGCTCCACTACGCGGCGGCACTGGGCCCGTGACGGCCTCGTGGTCGGCCAGACCGCGCTCGCCCTCGTCCTCCTCATCGGATCGGGGCTTCTGGTCCGGAGTTTCTGGACGCTTCGGCACGTGGATCCCGGCTACGACACGCGGGACGTGCTCACCTTCCAGATCGCCCCCGATGCCGAAGATCTCGTGGACGGTCCGTCGTACGCCCGGTTCCACATGGCGTTCATGGACCGGCTCCGCGCGCTGCCGGGCGTGACGTCCGTGGGCGTGGTCGACAACGTGCCGCTCAACGAGAGCACCGGGAACATGCGATTCCTTCCCGAGTCCGCGGCGGGCGACGCGGAAGGGGGCTCGCTCCTCAACTTCACGTTCACCGGCGGCGACTACTTCACCACAATGGGTATCGAGCTTCTGAAGGGACGGGTTTTTACCCGTGATGACCAGATCGTCGACCACGGAAACATCATCGTGAGCGCGAGCGCCGCACGTCTGCTCTGGGGGGACCAGGATCCGCTGGGACGCCGGATCCGTCGGGTCGACGGAGACGAAGCGTTCACCGTGGTCGGCGTGGTGCACGACGTCCTGCAGTACGGCTTCCGGGATGTGCCCCAACCGCTCATCTACCTGCCGCTGGTCGGGCCCGAGCCCCGCACCTGGTTGGTGTCGTCGCCGGCCTACGTGGTGAAGTCCGCACGGGCCGGAGCACTCGTGGCGGAGATCCGCACACTGGTCCACGAGGTGGCGCCGAGCGCGCCCATGTACCGCGTGTACACGATGGAGAAGCTCGCCGCCGACTCCATGGTCCAGCTCTCGTTCACGATGCTGACCCTGGGCGTCGCCTCGGTCCTCGCGCTCCTGCTCGGCGCGCTCGGGCTGTACGGCGTGCTGTCGTACACGGTGGCCGCACGCACGCAGGAGATCGGCATCCGCATGGCGCTCGGCGCCGAAGCGAGGCGTGTCCAGGCAATGGTGGTCGGCCAGGGCACGAGGGTGGTCCTCATCGGGATCGTGGTCGGCGTCGTCGCTGCCTTCGGGGTGACGCGCGTGCTCGAGTCCCTGCTCTACGGCGTGGGCGC
>JBBSOM010000527.1:0-3288 GCA_038259715.1 Longimicrobiales bacterium | reverse complement strand
GCCGTGGAACTCGGCGTAGAGGACGCCGAACGCGCTGCTCGCGTCCTTGTTGAAGTCCGAAAGAATCGGGAACGGAACCCCGGTCTCCTCCGCAAATTTCTTGTTCACGAACGGCGAGTCGACGCTGATCCCGAATACCGCCGCGTCCAGGTCTTCCCACCGCGACCAGTCCTCCGCCAGGCTGCACATCTCCTCTGTACATGTGCCCGAAAAGGCCAGCGGAAAGAACAGGAGCACGACGGGTTTGCCCCGAAAATCAGACAGCCTCACGCGGTCGGGGCCCGGTGCGGGAGGGAGAGAGAAATCCGGGGCTGGAGTACCGACAGACATGTGCATCATTCAGCTCTCTTCTGGTTGAGTTCTCGGTCGAGTTGTTGGCGGGCTTCGCGGCGGCGCTGCCCCTCGCGGAAGCACCGTTGGTCTTCCGGCGTCTCGAGCCGCAGCGGCGGAACGGGGCAGGGACGGTGCTCGGAATCGATCGCCACGAACGTGAGGAGGCAAGAGTTGGTATGCCTGCGCTTCCCCGTCAACAGGTTCTCGGCGATGACCTTCACACCGACTTCCATCGACGTCCTGCCGACATAGTTCACACGAGCATGACAGGTGACCAGTTCCCCCGCGAAGATCGACTCCCTGAAGTCCACACGGTCGATCGACACGGTCACGCACTCGCACCGCGCGTGACGCATGGCGCTCACGGCCGCGGCCCGGTCCACCATAGACAGGAGCTCGCCGCCGAAGACGTGTCCCAGGTTGTTTACCTGATGCGGCATCATGAGCTCGGAAACCGTTGCTTCCGACTCGGACGGCGGGCGAGGGGAGGGTGCGGACCGGGTCATTCCGTCGGCATACGCTTCATGAGGGACCGAAGTTCGCATCCCCGTTCGATCATGGAAAGTGCCTCCGCTTCCGCGCGTCCGTGGTCCGCACGGTCGGGCCGCCGCACTTGCCCGGTCGCGGTTGCAGGAGTCGTGCCTTTAACGCACACTGGCGCGCGGCAGGTTGGTCCCCGGGTCGCTGACGCACCCTACTGAGGAGCACCCCCTTGGATGAACGTCTCGAAGTCGGCTACCGGCCGGCACAGCGCGTAGGACTAAGCGTCGGTGCGGCCGTGTTCGTGGTGATGCTCTTGTCGCCTGCTCCGTCGGGACTCTCGCCCGAGGGCTGGCGCACCGCCGCGGTCGCGGTCCTCATGGCGGTCTGGTGGATGACCGAAGCGTTGCCGATCCCCGCGACGGCCCTCCTGCCGCTCGCGCTCTTCCCGGCGCTGGGCATCCTGTCCGCTTCCGACGCCTCTGCACCGTACGCCAACGAGCTGATCTTCCTGTTCATGGGCGGCTTCCTGCTCGCCGTCACGATGGAGAAGTGGGGCCTGCACAAGCGAATTGCCCTTCGGATCATGGCCTGGGTGGGGACGAGCCCGAACCGCTTGGTCCTCGGCTTCATGCTCGCCACCGCGTTCATCTCGATGTGGATCAGCAACACGGCGACGGCCGCCATGATGCTCCCGATCGCGCTCGCGGTGGGCGAAATGCTCCGACCGCAGAACCATGAAGGCGACTACAACTTCGGGGTCGCGCTGATGCTCGGCGTCGCATACGCCGCCTCGCTGGGCGGGATCTCCACGCTCATCGGCACGCCGCCGAACGCGGTGCTCGCCGGCGCGGCCAGCCAACTGCTCGGGCGACAGATCGGCTTCGTGGAATGGATGGGCGTCGGCCTCCCCGTCGCATGCGTCATGATCCCGCTGGCGTGGCTCCTGCTGACGCGGGTGCTCTATCGTCCGGGCAACCTGCACGGCGACGCCGCCGGCATCATCCAGGCCGAGCGCGACGCCCTCGGTGCACCGTCACGGGGCGAGAAGCTCACCGGCGCCGTCTTCACGCTGACGGCGCTCGCGTGGGTCCTGCGCGGGGAGAAGTCGTTCGGCGGCTTCACGATTCCCGGACTCGAGACGTTCATGCCCTCTATCCGCGACTCTACGATCGCGATCGCGGCCGCCGTGGTGCTCTTCATCCTCCCGGCCGGGAAGCTGAGCAAAGGCGAGTTCTGCCTGGACTGGAAGACGGCGCGGCGGATCCCTGGGGGCGTGTTGGTCCTTTTCGGCGGAGGCCTGTCGCTAGCCGTGGCGATGGACAAGTCCGGCCTTGCCGCGTGGATCGGCGGGGTCGTCGCCGCACTCGGCTCCGTGCCGACGTGGGTCGTCGTCACCGCGGTCGCCACGCTGATCGTCTTCCTGACCGAACTCACGTCGAACGTCGCCACGACGAGCATGGCCATGCCCGTCATGGCGGGCGTGGCTGCAGGCCTCGGGATCGACCCACTCCTGCTCATGACCACCGCGGCGCTGGCTGCGTCGATGGCCTTCATGCTGCCGGTGGCCACGCCGCCCAACGCCATCGTCTTCAGTTCGGGCTACCTGACGATCCCGCAGATGAGCAAGGCCGGGTTCCTCCTGAACCTCACGGCGATCGTCGTGATCACGATCGTCTCCGAAATGCTGATTCCCTTCTTCCTTCTTTCCTGAACGCGCGTGCGTTAGGTGCCTCGGACCTGCTCGAGCGCCCGACGCACGTATACCGGCACCATCGCCCGCCGCCACTCGGCATCGACGATGATGTTTTCCAGAGGATGGCATTGCTGATGGGCTCGGGCCGCCAGCTCCGCAACGACATCGTCGTCCAGGCGGCGACCGACGGCAATGTCCGTCCATCCGCTAAGGACCTTCGGACGGGCGCCAAGTGCCGTCACCACGCCGTCCACCGCGCGCACGGTGCCGTCCTCGTCCACGTCGGCCGAGACGGCCACGGTGAGGAGCGGGAAGTCGATCGACTTGCGCTGACGTAGTTTGGCGTAGGCGCTGCGACGGGTCGCGGAGGCGAGCGGAATGCGGACCTCGGTGACGATCTCCCCGGGCTCCCGGCACGTGTTCGCGATGCCGTCCGCCATGAAGAAGTCACGGACGGGCACCTCGCGCCTGCCCTCCGGACCGACGAGGACCGCGACCCCGTCCAGGACCATGAGAACCGGCGGCGTGTCTGCCGAGTGGGCCGCCACACACTTCTTCCCGACCCGGGTCACGTGGCAGACCGTGCCGTCCTTCTTGAGGCAGTACCCGAGGGCTCCCCGCCAGAACGCGGTCTGGTTGTAGTAGGTGCAGCGGGTGTCGAGACACAGGTTGCCGCCGATCGTGCCCATGTTGCGCAGTTGCGGGCCCGCCACGTGGCCGGCCGCGTCCGCGAGCGCGGGAAAACGCGCAAGCACGTTCGGGTCCGTGGCCACCGCCGT
>JBBSOM010000526.1:0-3300 GCA_038259715.1 Longimicrobiales bacterium | reverse complement strand
GAGGAGCTCGACGCCGACCCGACGGGAAAGCGTCTGCATGCTCCCCCCCATCTCGAAGTACCAGCCCGCCGCGTCTTCGGCGACGCGCTCCGCCAGGACCCGCGCCGCACGGTGCGATGCGCCGGCGATGCTCCGATACGCCAGGGTGCCGAAGATCGCGATGGCCAGCCCGAAGAACCCGAACAAGGCCACCGTCACGCGGGCACGAAACGACGTCGTCAGTCCGCCCCAGCGGAGGTCGGACGGCAGCGCGTCGCGCAGGAAGCTTCGCCCGACGGCCCGGAAGCACAGGAAGATCAGCAGATCGGCCGTGAGCAGAAGCGTGGCGCGGGCGAGGGCCAGAAGTACGCCCGGCAACGGAACTGCGTAGTGGGCGTGGTAGGTGGCGCCATTGGAAAAGCGCAACAGTCGCTCCGCCCGCCAGCCGTTGGGCACCCGAATCCATCGAAGAACGGCCGGGCCGGCGTTCTGGCCGTCCGGCACCGGAATGAGCGTGAGCGGCTGAGGCTCTTGCTCTGCTCCGCCGGCAAGCAGCGGACTCGACGGCGCCCGCGCGAGTGGATCCGCAAAGGGGGGTGCCGCGGCGGTGAGGACCTCGCCCGTCGGGAGGGTTACGCGAAGTACGTAGCGGGCGTCGTCCCGGTTGTATCGGAGAATGCGGATGCCCGGAGCGGGACCCGGATCATCCTGCACCTCGTTGGCGACCACGGGGCGGTCGGTCACCCCCACGCGGAGCTCCTGCTCCGGGATGCCGGCCGGCGACCACAACGTGAGCCAGGCCGGCTCTCCGAGTTCGGCGAGTTGGCTCGCCCTCCAGGCGCCGTAGAGGAGGTCGACGCCCCGTTCGTCGGCACGCGACAGCGAATCCGCCGCCCTACCCATGCGGAACAACGCCCGCTCGAGCCGAGGGTCGTCCGGAGCCGCGAGGCGCTCGAGATACGACCGGCCGACGAAGAGGCGCGACCCGACACGTTGGGACCATGCCGTCGGGATCGTCGCCGTGAGCGCGATGAGGCCGGACAACACCCATGCGCCAAGCGACGGCTGCCACCCGGTGCCCGGCTTGAGCGACGAGGCGCCGAGGGCCGCCGGCAACGCCCACACCGCCAGCCACCACGTCGGCTGTGCGCCCGAGTACCCTACGAAGGCAGCCCCTCCCGCGCCGAGCGCCGCCGCAAGCGTGACCGCGAGGACGCCGCGGACGGTCCGCGAGCGCTCTGCGGGGGCGAGGACGATCAGAGTCCCGATCACGAGCGTGAGCAGGGTCCCGAGCGTGGCCTGGTAGACGATCCACATGGAGTGGCCACCCGCGAACGCGCCGGGTGCGGCTCCGTGCGAGAGCCAGAGGGCCGTCAGCGAAGCCAGCAAACCGACCAGAATGCCCGAGACCGGGGCCGAGATCCGACGTCGTGGACGCGGCAGAACGGCCACCACGGTGACCGCAGCGAGCGAGAGCGCCGCCAAGCGGCCCAACTCGAGCGGAAGGGGCCCGGGGAGCCGCCAGGTCGCGCGATCGAACAGGGGTGCCAGCGCGCCGAAAAGCTGCAGAGGCAACGCACCCGCGAGGAAAACCAGGGATACGCCCGCCACCGAGCCGGCCGCGACGCGAGGCGGTCCTCCGGCGGCCAGAAGCAGCCAGGCCCCGAATGCGAGCCCACCCACGATCATGCGCCAACGATCCAGGATCTCCGCGACTCTCGCCCCCGGGTTCGGGGGGTCGAGCACGACGCTGAACAGGGTGCGGTCGCTCAGGGTCAGGTCCCACCCGGCCGCGCCCCCGGTCTGACCCGGTCGAACGATCCGCACACCTTCTCCCACTTCACGGCGGAAGCGCGAAGCGAAGTCCCCGGCATCGCCGCCGAGCGATCCGGGCAGGTCGGTACGAAGCAGAATGGCCGCCATCGCCGTGCTTCCATCCGGCGACATCGAGGTGACATAGAGATACCCGAACAGCGGCAGGTCTCCGTATGCGTAGCGACGGAGCCCACGCTGCACGTCCGCGGGCACCTTGCCCCGGTGCGTGCCGTCCCAGACGCGGAGATTTCCGTTGGCGTCGTAGAGTGCCAGCGCTGATACGCCGAAGCGACGACGCAGCCGTACGACCTCCTGCGCGAGATCCATTCCGCCGGGGTCGACCGCACTCCGGTCGCCGGAGGCCAACTGCTCGCCGGAGGCCAACTGCTCGGCCGAGGCCAATGCGTCGACGGCGGACTCCGCGGCCTTCTGGCGCGCCTCCAGCTCCTCGTCCAGCCTTTGGCCGACCACCGCCTCACGCTGGCGCCAGTAGCCCATCCAGTCTCCGGCCACGCGGGCAACCTGCCGATCGGCGAAAAATCCGGCCAGGACGCCCGCAAGGAGCACGAGGGAGCCCAGGGCCGCAATCCGGGTCCTGCGGCCACCCCACAGCGCGCCCGCGAGAAAGCCCGCCGAAGCCACGAGCAGCGCACCACCGCCCGGAGCAGCGGACCAGAGTCCGAGTGCGGCCACGCCCAGCCACGGGCCGAGCCACCCGGCGGCGGCCGCTGCCTCCGTCCAGGAGCGCCTGTGGGAAGAGCGTTCGGTGTTCACGAAGCGAACATACACCGTGCCGATCCCCGCGACGAACCGGCGGACCTCCCGTGGGTAATAGGCGTTCCTGGCCGTTTCGTGTACGGCCCCCACCGCGAGAAGGGCGCCGATGCACCGTCAATCCACGATCCTCGCCGCCGTCGTCCTGGCGGTGTCCGCCCCGCCCTCCGTAGCCGCGCAAAGTGTCCTCGTGGACGAAGGCAGCTTCACCGTGGCTCTGGACGGCCAGGATTCAGGAACCGAGGAGTTTACGATCCGCCGGGCCGGGACGGGCAACGCCGTGGTCGTGATCGCCAGCGGTCTGGTCCAGATGAACGGACCGACAGGAGATACGGAACTGCGTCCCCTTCTCGAGACTCGACTGCCTGCGGGTTCGGCCTCCAGCTACCAGCTCAAGGTGTCCGGGTCCCAGAGCATGGAGCTGGTCCTTTCGTTGTCCGGGCGTCGCTACGTCTCACGGATACGGACCGGGACGGGGGAGGAGGAGCGGGAGTTCCTGGCGCGTCCCGAGACGCGCATCCTGGAAGAGGACGTGGCTCACCACTACTACTTCCTCCACGACGCTCGCGAGGGCGATCGGATTCCCGTCATCGAACCGCGTTCCGGCAAGCAATTCCAGCTCGATGTTTCCCCTGCCACGGACGAGGAGATCCGGGTCGGGACCGTACGGGTCCAGGCGCACCGGGTTACGTTCACAGGGGGCGGCGAGGATCGGACGGTGTGGTTCGATCG
>JBBSOM010000525.1:0-3316 GCA_038259715.1 Longimicrobiales bacterium | reverse complement strand
CCTCGCCCTGGTCGCCTTCGGAGCGCCCACACAAAGCGCGCGAGCCCAGGCTTTCACGGGTGCCGATCCGTTCCCCACCGGCCGCAGCCTGTCCGAGGCGGACATCGGCGGCACCACGTTCCAGCTCTACACCTACAAGGCCTCGAACTACACCGGGGACGGCTTCATTCTCCTGCTCCACGGCGCCTCCCGTGCGGCCGAAGCGTATCGCGACAACGCCGCCGGCATGGCCGAACGGTTCGGCACCATGGTGGTGGTGCCCTTGTTCGACCTGGAGCGCTTTCCCAACCGGCTCTACCAGTTCGGCGGGGTCTTCCACGAGGACGGCTCCTTCGCCGAGCCGGACGAGCAGACCTACGCCTACATCCCAAAGCTGGTCTCCCACATCCGAAGCCGCGAAGGGAACCCCGCGCTGTCGTACGAGATCCTGGGCTTCTCGGCAGGCGCACAGTTCTTGAGCCGCATGATGGCGTTCCGCGACTCCGACGCCGAGCGGCTCATCGTCATGAGTCCGGGATCGGTGATCTTTCCAACCCGGGACCTGCAATTCGAACTGGGGTTCGGCGGCCTTCCCAACGCGTACAACAGTGACGAGCGGCTGCGCCGCTACCTGGCGCTACCTATCACCGTGGCGGTGGGGACCCACGACACGGAGCTGGCCCAGCTCCCAACCGGCGATGCCTACGCCCAGGGCGTCCACCGCTACTCCCGGGCCCTCCACTGGTTCACCTACGCCATGGACCTGGCCTACGAGAAGAAGTGGGACTTCAATTGGCGCATGGTCATCTTGGACGGACCCGGCCACAGTCCGCCCCAGATGTTCAACCACCCGCAGATCGGAGACGTCCTCTACGGCCATCGGCGGTAGGCCGGGCTCCTGGTGGCGTGGTTCACCACGTGGCGCAGAAGGTCCCCCAGGGGTTGGGTGAACTCGTTTCCGGCCATGTTCCTGTAGCTCGTCATGACCCAGCCGCGAAGTGCTTTCCCCCCTACCGATCCGGACCGCAGCGCTCGTGCAGGCAGGCGAGCGCGACGACCTCGGACTCGTCGAGACATGGAACAGAGTGTATGGGAAGGGAAGATCACGCGCCTTATCTCCCCACGGACCTTGGGGTATATCTCGGGCGACTCGGAGAGGTTCGAAAGGAGGCCCAAGAATGTGTGGTGGAATTCCTCATCCAAGCCCGGCGCCCGATCCTCGGCCGTAGGCTGGAGCGTGTACCAGAGGTCCTGAACCAAGCGGACGCGCTCGGGAACGCTTCGGGCCTGCGCGGGTGCCCCACGGAGTCCCTTGGTCCGGGAACTCGGCCAAGAGGTCCGCACGCTCGAGGAAGCCATCGAGAATTCGTTCGGCGGCGCCGGGACGGTCACGAAATGAACTCGAAGATCTCTCGGACTTGAGAACGGGCCAACTCCCGTTCGGATACCTGGATATCGCGCAGGATCTCGAGTTCTTCGACCAATACCTCGTAGTCTGCCGCCCCCAAGAGAACTGCGGCGCCTCTGCCGTGCTGGGTCAGAACGAGCGGCCGACCTGTTTGGCGAACCTGGTCGACGAACGAGGCCACGTTGGCTCGGAAGGCGGTGAGAGGCTGAATGTCCTCGGTCGGCTTTATGGTTGACATGCTGCGGCTCCAATGTACGGTATTATGTACCTGATACTGTACGTATGGTAGGGGCACCGCAAGACAGGCGAAGTGCCGCGGCCTACCCGGCCAGCAGGAATTCCGTGCTAGCGCGCACTGCCGCGGGGTATGAACTCCACTCCTTCGAGTCCGCTGAAGTCGGCGTCTTGCGTCCAGAGAACCGCCCCGTGCAACCGGGCAACGGCGTAGATGATGCTGTCCGCCATCGGCAGCCCCAACGACGCCGCCAACTCGGCCGCTTCGACCGCAAGGCCAGCATCAAGGTCCACCACGGTGCCCTGCCGCATGCTCGCCGCAATGGTCAGCGCCAATGGCCGCCCGCGCTCACGTAGTACGTACCGGTAGACTTCGAAGACGGAGATGGAAGGAACGATCAACCTGCCGGGGTCCAAGAGAGGCACCTCGAACCGCGGCGCATTCGGACCATCCACAGCGAACTCTATCCAGCCCGAAGAGTCGACGACGTTCAAAGCTCTCGGTCCGGCTCTCGTTCAAAGCTGGCGTCCACCCCCCGCAGTATCCCCCGCAATTCACGGATTGGCCGGACGGGCACCAATTCGATTCGCCCGCCCACGGCAAACGCTTCGACCTTCTGACCCGGCCGGATCTTCAGGCGGTCGCGGACATCCTTCGGGATGACGACCTGGTACTTGCTCGAAACCGTTACCGTGGACACAAACGTCTCCGTGATCGATCGATATATCGTAAGACGATCATAGCCCTGAAGAGCGGCGGTTTCAAGTCATGAGGGATGGGCGAGGGCTACTGAGTGCGAGCCCGTCCGAAATCGAGTACGGCGCGCACCAGTTGAATCATGGTTACCTCGTCCACGAAGCTCGCCCTTGGGTCCTCGAAACGACGCTTAAGACGGGCGAGGTGCGAGACCCCCCTCGTGCGAGCGAGTGTCCTCCCCGGGCGCCTCGCGCACTGTCCGCCGGGGGGGACCTCACGGACCCGCGAAGCCCCGCCCAGGGCCGGATCACCTGCGGCACGCATCTTGTCACTGCAGGAGGGACGCCGTCCTCTCTTCCACACCGATCGCGGAGACGCCCGTGCGCGCGACGCCCAGCCGTGCTCCTCCTGGCCCTGGCGAACCTCGGGCGGGCGGGCGGCGCCACCCGCCCCGTCGCGGGCCAGGTCGTGCGCGGCACGGTGGTGGACGACCAGAACCTCGCCCGGGTCCAGGGCGCGACGGTGCGCTTGGTGGTGGGGGAGGAGCGGACCGCGGGTGCGGAGACCGACGCAGACGGGGCGTTCCTGCTCGCGCTGCCGGGGGAGGGGGAGTACCGCCTCGAGGTCTCCCGCCTGGGATATCGGACGGCTCTCTCGCAGACGTTCATCGTTCCCGGGACGGACACGATCTCGGTCGAGTTCAGGGTCTCGCCGGACGCCGTCCTCCTCGACCCCATCACGGTTACGGGCAGGACCCGCCTGGGGAGGCGCGTGTTCGAGCGGCACCGGGACGAGTGGGGAAAGGGCTTCTTCTTCGATGCGGCGCAGATCGATTCCGTCGCGCCCCAGCATCCCGCGCAGGTCTATGACGCGGTGGACAAGGCCGTGGTGCACTGGGGGTGGGGCCAGCATACCACCGGCGGATACGGCTTGGTGCCCACCGTGCAGACGTTCCTCGGCCGGGGGTGCATGCTCTACATGGTGGACTGGGTGCCGGT
>JBBSOM010000524.1:0-3316 GCA_038259715.1 Longimicrobiales bacterium | reverse complement strand
TGGACGGGGAGGGCTACGTTCCCGACTTCTGGCGTGTGAAGATCCGCCCCGGCACCCCCTTCGGGTTCGGACACCTCCCTCGGGACGGAACGCCGCTTCCAGTCTTCGGACTTCCCGGCAATCCCGCCTCGGCCTTCGTCACGTTCGAGGTCTTCGTGCGCCCGTTCCTGTTACGCATGGCGGGCCACCGCAGGGTCCTGCGTCCCCGGATCCGCTGCGTCGCCGGAGAGCTTCTCACCGGGTCGGGCGACCTGACCGTCTTTCTGCGGGTGCGGCTGGACGGCACGCACGCCCCGCCTCGCGTGGTGCTCACCGGTCCTCAGGGCTCGGGACTCGTCAGGGGGCTGGCCGACGCGGAAGGCCTCGCCATCCTGCCCGAGGGTGTGGCGGGCCTGGAGGTGGGCCAGATGGTGGACGTGATCCTGCTGGACACGGAATTCCAATCAGGTGCAGAAGGCCCGAGGAGCCCGTGGTAGAAAGGAGCCGGCTTCGATGGCTGCTCGCCGTGGGGTTGATGGCGGCCTTCGGTTGTTCGATCCCCCGCTGGCCGGTGCGTGGGCCGCTCACCTCACCGTACGGGCTCCGCATGCGTGGGATGCTGCCCAGAGTCCACCGCGGCGTCGACCTCGCGGTGCCGGAAGGCACACCGGTCCGCTCGATGGCGAACGGGCGGGTACGGTTCGCCGGAGTCCAGCGGGGATTCGGCAACGTGGTCTGGGTCGACCACGGAGGAGACGTCCTGACGATCTACGCGCACCTGTCGTCGATCGACGTGCGCGCCGGCGAGGCCGTGCAGGGCGGACAGGTGCTGGGAAGGAGCGGGAGTTCCGGGGACGCGACGGCCCCTCATCTCCATTTCGAAGTGTGGAGATGGGGGCGTCCCGCCGATCCGGTTCCGCTGCTCGGTGGTCCGCCTGTCAGCCGCGCGCCTTGAGCGCCCTGATCTCCTCGGTGAGCTTGGGCACGACCTCGAAGAGGTCGCCCACGATCCCGTAGTCGGCCACCTTGAAGATCGGGGCGTCCGGGTCCTTGTTGACCGCGACGATCGTCCCAGACGTGCGCATTCCGGCAAGGTGCTGGATCGCACCCGAGATCCCGATCGCCATGTAGAGCTTCGGGGCCACCGTCTTGCCGGTCTGACCAACCTGCTCCCCGTGCGGGCGCCAGCCGGCATCGACCACCGCGCGCGATGCGCCCAGCGCGACACCGTTCCCGATCGCGTCGCGTAGATCGTCGAGCAGGTTCCAGTTCGACGGATCTTTCATGCCACGCCCACCGGACACGATGATCGTGGCCTCGGAGACGTCCAGCGTGCCGCCACCGGACTCCTGACGGTCGAGCACGCGGACCTTCCACGACGCGGTGTCCACGGCGGGAGTGAAGGTCTCCACCGTGGCGGCGGCCCCGGTATCGTTGGGCTGGAAAACGTTGGGGCGAATCGTCACGATGGCCGGCGTCGCGTCCATGCGGAGGTGCGCGAACGCCTTGCCGGCATAGATCGGGCGCACCACGCGGAGGCTTCCGTCCTGGACCTCGAGGCCCGTGACGTCGCTGGCGAGCGGCACATCGAGGATCGCGGCTACGCGGGGCGCGAGGTCCTTGCCCAGCGTCGTCGCCGAAAAGATCACGGCGACATAGGAGCCGGCGCGGATCCGGTCGGCGACCACGGTCGCGTAGCCCTCGGGGTTGTAGCGAGCGAGGTTCGGATCTTCTCCGACCTGGATCGCGTTAGCGCCGAAGCGGCCGAGGGTCGCCGCCTCGTCGCCCGCGCCGGGACCACCGACCACGAGGGCGTGCACCTGACCGCCCAGTGAAGACGCGATTCCAGCTGCCGCGCTGACCGCTTCACGGGCCGCGCCACGGAGGTCACCGTCTTTTTGTTCCGCGAAGGCGAGCACGTCCGCCATTGCGTCTTCTCCAGGATGGGGTATTGGGGTCTGAACGTCGGGAATCGGGCCGTGCTCAGAGCACGTTGGCCTCTTCCCGCAGTAGACGAACGAGTTCGGCGGCGGCCCCCGCCCCTTCCCCGACGATCTTTCCGGCGGCCCGCTCGGGAGGGTAGGTCAAGCTCTCCACCGTGATACGCGAATCCGCGGCCGCGGCCGGCTTCTGCTCGAGGGGCTTCTTCTTCGCCGCCATGATCCCCTTCAGCGAGGCATACCGTGGCTCGAAGGTGCCCTTCGTGATCGTCAGCAACGCCGGCAGGTCGACCTCGACCACCTCGAGGCCGCCTTCGATCTCTCGCGTGCACACGGCCTTGCCGTCCGTCACTTCGAATGAGGTCACGCCGGTCACGCACGGGCGGCCGAGCAGGACGCCGGTCATCGGGCCCACCTGCTGTTGGTCGTCGTCCGCCGACTTCACGCCGAAGAGGACCAGCGGCGCGTCGACGTCCTGGAGTTCGGCAGCCAGCGCCTTCGCGGTGGCGAGCCCGTCCATGGTGGCGGTTCCCTGAAGGAGCGTGGCGCGGTCCGCGCCCATGGCGAGCCCGGAGCGCAGGGTCTCCTGGGAGGCATCGTCGCCGAACGTGAGGAGCGACACCTCACCCTCCCCGGCCGCTTCCCTGGTTCGCAAAGCCGCTTCGACCGCGAACTCGTCGTACGGACTCATGATGTACTTCACGCCCTGAGGATCGATAGCCGTGCCGCCGTCACCCACCCGGATCCGGGTTTCAGTGTCAGGCACCCGCTTCACACACACGATGACGTCCAACGTCGGACTCCGTTCACAAGGTTCGGGCGCCGATCACGGCACCGATCTCTACGACCCTGACGATGACCCGAGGAAGGGGTCGTCGGCGCGTACCCCCGACCGCGTGGGCGGATCCAGGAACGAACGCCCTACAACATCGCTCCCAGTATCGAGAACGCCACGGCTGCCATCCCGCCTCCCAGAAGCGCGTACGGCAACTGGGTACGCACGTGATCGATGTGGTCCGTGGCGGCCGACATCGATGCGATGATCGTCGTGTCGGAAATCGGCGAGCAATGATCGCCGAACACACCACCGGACAGTGAGGCCGCCACGAACGGAGCGGCCGGAAGGCCCAGCGCCATCCCGGCAGGCACCGCGATCGGAAGCATGATCGCAAACGTCCCCCAACTCGTCCCGGTCGAGAATGCGATCATCGCGGCCACCACGAAGACCAGCGGAAGAAACAGAAAGGGCGGCAGAAGCCCCGAGGTCAACTGCGCGACGTAGAGGCCGGTTCCGAGCTTCTGAGCCACATCGCCGAGCGCGATCGCGAGGAGCAGGATGAGCGCGAGCGGAATGAGGCCCCCGGCGCCTTTGAGGCCGATCTTCACGAGTTCGTCCT
>JBBSOM010000523.1:0-3318 GCA_038259715.1 Longimicrobiales bacterium | reverse complement strand
GTTGGCAGCGTACTGCCGGAAGCGGTCGCCGAACAACTCGGTGAGGAGCGCAGCCTCGCCGGCCATCGTCCGACCGTACACGACCAGATAGAAGATCAGGACGAGCGCCGGCCAGACCCACTGTCCACCGGCCAGCGTGATCCCGAACCCGAGGAAGTACGAGCCGACGTAGAGCGGGTTGCGGGTGAACGCATAGGGCCCCGTCATCGTGAGCTCCTTCTCTTTGTGGATGGTGCCCGCCGCCCACGCCCGGATGCCGAGTCCCAGCAACCCGAGGCCCGCACCGACGCCCAGCAGCAGCGGCGTGGGGCGGGCGAACCAGAGGAAGGGAATGATGAGCAGCCACACCGCGCGGAGGCGGAGACGGCGCATGTTCACGGGCGCGGAGACCGGATGGCCACAGGCGCTGTGCCGGCCGACGGCGTCCCACCTTCACGGTTGCGGCCGACGCTGTCGGGTCCGAGCACCCGCGCGCGCTCCTCGGGGTTGAGCGGCACGCCGGGGTGGATCTCCTGGAGGTGCAACGTCAGGGAGCCCGGGAACTTGGGGATATTCGATTTCATGTAGACCAGGATCCGGCGCTCGTCGTCGGTGAAGTGGAGTTCCGCGTCGCCGCCCTGTCCGAAGAGCCCTTTGGTCCTGATGAGGGGCTTCACGACAATGGTGTTGAATTCCCCGGCATCCGTCTTCCGATGGTCCTTACGCAGGACCTTCACGACCACCGGGTTCCCGTCCTTCTTGAAGTACCGGTCGAGCGTGTACGTCTCGCCTACCTTGAGCGGCAGGGTACGGATGTAGTAGACGAAGGAGATGTCGTCGAGCGGCAACAGTGAGCCGAGCGGCCCGTGCTCGTCATTGTCCTGCCGTTTCCACTCGCCCTCTTCCGGCACCATCAGGTAGTCGCGGTAGCTGGTGTACCCGGGGTCGTGGATGTCCTGGACGAAGCGCCGGCTCACGAGCGTGCGGACATCGAACCACGATTCGTGGGTGTCGTGCACGCCCATCCCCATGAATCCGCCGTCGATCTTCATGCGTGCGTGATACGTCGTATTGCCGCCTATCGTGTCCACCGAAAGCACGGATATCGAGCCCTCGCCGGCGTTGAAGATCCCGACTTTGACCTTGTAGATGAGCCGTTCTCCCGGGCCGAACGGGACCGGCACGGCGCGGGGGTCGGGCGGGTAAAGCGCGGCCAGTGAGTCCATCTCGGTTCGCGCACCCGCGGGGATGTCCGTTTGCCCGAGCACCGGGATGGCCAGCGCGCAGAAGAGCGAGCCGGCGGACGCAATGACGATGGCCGCGTGCCGCAGCCCGGCGGTCATGCCGCCTCCGGGTCCGCTCCACGCCAGGGGCCACCGCGACGCAAGCGCGCCAGCGACAGCAGCGTAGGCCAAGCATGGAACCGGGAGGGACGTACCTGGAGGTCATAGCGCAGTTCCAGAGGCGCTTCCGCAATGCGGCGCGCGTGCGGCTCCAGGAAGCGGAGCAACTCGACGTTGGCCGCCCAACCTTCACTTTGCACGACCGGCGGGTCGGCGGGCAGATCGCGAAACGCCTTCTTGAGCACGATGACCCGATACGCGCGGAGCCCACTCACGGGGTCTGAGACCGGCGCTTCCTTCCAGGTCCGCCCGAGCGCGAGGCGAGCGAAGCGGCGCGCCATGCGCAGGGGCCCGGGCAGCGGATCGAGCGACGAGGACAGCGTACCCGCGACGATGTCCGCTCCGCCCTCGAGGATCTTCACCAGGCCAACCGCATCCTCGGGGCGTTCGGTGAAGTCGCCCTGAAGCACCACCGCGCAGTCCCGCTTCGGATACGGCGCCACGTCGGCGACCTCGCGCAGAAGCCGCTCGACGGAGCGAGCATACCCGACGCGATGCTCGGAGCGGAGGATCGTCAGGGGCAAGCTGCGCCGATACCGCGTAAGCACGTCGGCGGTACCATCCGTGGAGGCGTCGTCCAGAACCAGGATCTTGTAGTCCCGACCGAACTCGCCCAGGACTCGGCGCACCTTCCACAGGAGCACGCCGATGGTGGCCGCTTCATCGTGTGCGGGGATGCAGACGTAGATCAAGGGTTCACCGTTGGATGTCGGGGCATGATACGACACGGCCGGGGGTGACCCGGGAGAGGCACCGCCGGCCTCAACGTGATACCGGGGCAATGGGGGCCGGTTCCTTCACGGACGCGTCTTCCATCGCACCGGACGTGCCCTCCATGGCTACGGACGCGTCTTCCATCGCTTGTGCTGCCAGAAATACTGCTCGGGCGCGCGCCGCACCGCTTCCTCCAGCAGCGCCGTGTGGGCGGCCGTCAGGCGTTCCACGTCCACGTCGAGGTCGCCCGTGCGCTCCACACGGATCCGTTGCAGCGTGACGCGGAACCGGTTTGTGGCTCCGGGCAGCCGCACGCATACCCCCAGAAACATGGGCGACCCCGCGCGGAGCGCGAATAGAGCCGGCCCACGGTGTGTCGCGGCGGGGATGCCGAAGAACGGAACGAACACGGGGCTGGTGTGGGCGTTCTGGTCGGCGACGATCCCGACGGCCCGCCCCTCGGCCAGGGCACGCAGCACCCGTTTGGGCGCGGCCCCGGTGTCCACGACCTCCATCCCGAGGCGGGTGCGCGTGGCCAGGAGATCCGCATCGAAGCGGCGGTTCGCCATCGGCTTGGCGACGGCGAGCAGCGGAATACCGAAGGAAGAGACCGCGGCGCCTCCGATCTCCCAACTTCCCAGGTGGCCGGAGACGATGACCGCGCCCCGCCCCTCGGCAAGCGCGGCACGGAGTTCGTCCAGGCCCTCGACGTCGGTGCGCTCGGTCAGGTCGGCGGGGTCGAGCCCCGCGAGGCGGAGTATGGCGACGGCCTCGCGGCCCAGGTGGGCCCAGCTCTCATCTGCCACCCCTCGCCGCCACTCGGGCTTCTGCTCGGGAAAGGCGCGCGCGATGTTCTCGTCGACGACCGCTCGGCGGCCGCGCAGGAGGTGCCCGGCGGCCCGGCCGAGACCCGCCCCGACGCGCAGGGCAACGTCCTCAGGGAAGACCTCGAGTACAGCCGACAACACGCGGAAGACGACGTACTCGAACCGATGCTTCAAGGACGGACTCTCCACGGGCGAGATCGGCGTCAGGCGTCCGCGGGCGGGTCGTCCACCGAGCCCAGGACGGAGCTTTCGGCGGCGATCTGGGAGCCGACGATCTCCTACGAGTCGTCCTCGAACTGGAGTTCGTACAGGTGCCGATAGAGCCCCCCGTTCTCGAGAAGCTCGGCGTGGGTGCCTTGCTCCACCACGCGCCCGTCCTCGAGCACCAGGATCCG
>JBBSOM010000522.1:0-3319 GCA_038259715.1 Longimicrobiales bacterium | reverse complement strand
GCGCAAGGACACAACCGGGGTGCACGAGCAGGTGCTCAAGGGTGAGTGCTCGTTCGTACCGCTCCTCGGGCGTTTTGCGTGGAAGAGCGAGAGCGGCGCATGAGTCTGGACCCGGAGAACGATTCGGTCGTTTCCATCCCCTCTCCTTCAGCGCCCCGGCGCAGGGTGGGGGCGCTCCGCCGTCTCTATGACTGGGTGCTTCACTGGGCCGCGACCCCGTACGGTCCGTTGGCCCTCTTCGCTTTGGCGCTGGCCGAGTCCTCCTTCTTTCCGATCCCGCCCGACCCTCTGCTGATTGCCCTCTGCCTGGGTCTGCCCAGGCGAGCACTCCGGTTCGCGGCCATCGCCACGATCGCGTCGATCCTGGGTGGGGCGCTCGGCTACGCGATCGGCGCGGTGGGATGGCACGCCGTCGGCCCCTGGTTCTTCGCGTACGTGCCGGGCGTCACGCCGGCTTCGTTCGCGCGGGTGCAGGGCCTCTACGAGCGCTACGACTTCTGGGCGGTGTTCCTGGCCGGGCTCACGCCGATCCCCTACAAGGTGTTCACGTTGTCGTCCGGCGTGTTCAGGATCGACTTCGGCGTCTTCCTGCTGGCCTCGCTACTGTCGCGCGGCCTCCGTTTCTTCGCGGTCGCCGGCCTCATCTACCGTTTCGGTCCTCCGATCGCGCGTTTCATAGACCGCTATTTCGATACCCTCGCGCTGGCGTTCGGCATCCTGCTCGTCGCTGGATTCGTCCTGATCAAGTTTGCCCTCTAGGCGGGTCGGCGGCCCGAGCGCCGTTTGTTTCCCGCGCGTGCTTGGCCCCGTATATTCGAGCGTTGCGGCAGGATCGCCCAGGAATCCAGCGGAGCTCTTCTCATGAGCGATGACCACCAGGTGGGACCCCCCGACGCGGCGTCTCGCCCGGAGCCAACCCCCCGCACCCGGCTTCCTCCGCCGGCATTTCCTCCCGGATCCCGGCGGATCGACGTGCGTCGAAGCCTGAAGCTCGAGCGGTCGGGTGACTCCTCCACCCTCCCGGACGACGTGCCGTTCATTTCACCCGATGAGCCGATCCCGCATCGCGAGCCCCGGACCGAAGGCATGGCCCAGGAGGCCGCAAACGAGATGGAGGAGGAGCAGGCCGCCTTCGACCCCTTCGACGGGGTCGTGACGGGGATCGGAGGCGACGCCCATCTCGATGTCGGCGAGTTGCCGTCCGGTGGCGACGCCGATGTGTCCGGGTTGCTACGGCAGTTGGAGACGCTCACGGAGGCGTTGGGCCACCGGGGCGAGGCGGCGCTTCACATCACGCCCGAGATGTCCCGATTCGAGGTCACGCTCCGAGCGTACTGCGTGGGGTATCTCGCGGGTCGGCGCACCGAGGACGAGCGAAAGGAGTGAAACGCGGGTGGACGCGACCGGTCCGACGTCGGTCACAGGAGTGAGCCCATCCGGGATGGACGGATAGAGCTTATCAGGCGGGTTAGCTGTGCCCGGAGCCGTGTGAAGATGCCCACATCGACCTCGCCTCGACCCCAGGGCGGGATCATACTCGTAGAGGGTGGCGAGTACCGACTTCAACTTCGACCGTTATCGGGCAGCACCAGAAAGAACGGGGCCCCTCTGGCTCGAGTAGAAGGAAGAAGGGTATGATCGACACAGCAGGCCCTCCGGCTGAAGGAGAAGCAATGAAGACCTATACGGCGGTCGTCGAGCGGGATTCGGAAACCCGGCTCTTTGTCGGCTACGTACCCGGGTTCGTAGGCGCCCACTCCCAGGGTGCGACCCTCGACGAGCTGAACGAGAATCTGAAGGAGGTCGTGAGCATGCTCTTGGAGGATGGAGAGCCCAAGCTCGAAGCCGAGTTCATCGGCACCCAGACGATCTCAGCGTAGTCATGGGGCAGCTACCCGTTCTCGGCTCGCGAGAGGTGACCGCGATCCTTGAGAGGATGGGGTTCGACGAGATCAGGCAAAGAGGTTCCCACAAGCAGTTCCGGCACCCAGACGGTCGACGGACGACCGTTCCGGTGCCTGGCGGACGCGATATTGCCCCCCTCCTGCTCCGCCAGATCATCAAGGACACACGATCGAATCCGGAGGAGTTCCTCCGTTACCGATAAACCATCGGCAACACCGCCCGATCAGCGGGTCGGGTCCTACATACAAAGAAGACCGGGGCCCAAAGGCGGCTCGTGGAAGGGCATCTGGGCAAGTCCGGCCGCGAGCCCCATCTGATGACGGTGGCCGGGGCTCCACCACGCGCGAGTCCACGTGGGCATCCTCGCACGTGAGGGCGCAAAATGTCTCAGACCCGTCCTACCAGCCCGACTTGGCCCGATGCCCAACGCATCGCGGCGTATTCCTCCGATCCGCCGGTGGTGGATGAGTGCGATCCCGGGTAGGGCACACTTTAGGGCACAGCGCGCGCCGGTTATCTTGCCCTGCTGAACAGCGAGTTACGAGCATCGTCCCCGTAGCTCAGGTGGATAGAGCGACTGCCTCCTAAGCAGTAGGTCGTGCGTTCGAGTCGCACCGGGGACATTCGTGGGAAGAGCAGTGGATCGGAGGGGGCGGCGGCCGTCACCATGCGACGAGGGTGGGGCTGCGGTCGTGGCTGCGGTCGGGCCGTCACCGTGGCGGCGGCCGTGGCCAAGGGCTATTTCCAAGCGTACCCGATCTCCTGGAGGAGCGATGTCCCGCCGTCTGGTCCTTTGCGTCTTGTTCGCCACCTCCGTGGGAGCGTGCTTCGGCCCGCCGGATCCGGGTGCGCGGAAGGATACCTCCGCAGTCGCGCAGCCCACGGCGTTTGTTTCGCTGCCGGCCGAGGCTGAGGCGATTTCATTTCTCGGGGACACACTCGTATCCCCGACGCTGTCGGCCGGCGTCGCCGCCGATCGGATGGCCCGCTACTCCGAGGCGGAGGAGGCGCTATCGGCGCACCCTGAAGATGCCGACGCACTGATCTGGCTGGGGCGGCGCACGGCGTACCTGGGACGATACCGCGATGCGATCGACATCTACACGCACGCGCTGACGCTCCACCCGGACGATGCCCGTATCTACCGTCATCGCGGGCACCGTTACCTCACGGTACGCGAGCTGGACCACGCTATCCCGGACTTCCTCCGTGCGGCTGAGTTGACCGAGGGCAAGCCGGATGAAGTCGAGCCGGACGGGATGCCGAACCCGAAGGGCATTCCGACGAGCACGCTTCAGTTCAACATCTGGTACCATATGGGGTTGGCCTACTACCTCAAAGGTGATTTCGAGGCGGCCGCGGACGCCTATGCGCACTGCGCCGAGGTGTCCGTGCACCCTGACAGCAAGGTCGC
>JBBSOM010000521.1:0-3323 GCA_038259715.1 Longimicrobiales bacterium | reverse complement strand
GGATGATATACGGCGTGACGTTCCGTAGCGCCAGTGTCCCGTTCAGAACGAGACCATCTGGGTGACCTTGAGGGTCAGCCCCCGGCCCGGGATGATGCCTTCGCCGGTCTCGAAACGCTGCTCGTTGTACACGATGAACAGGTCGCTGAGGGGGTGGTGGATCAGGTTGAAGCGGACGTTCGTGTTCACGAGTCTCGAGCCCGGATCGTACTGGACCAGCGCATCGACGAACATGTTCGTGTTGAACGAATAGTTCGACCGGACCGTCCAGAACGTCTTCGTGAAGTCCGCGTCCGGAAGATCCAGATTTCCGTAGGTGCGCTGCACCTGGGCGTCCAGATAGAACCGGAACGAAGGCCGGAGCGTGATGTTGGCGTTGATCGTGCGCTGCGTGCCGCTCCACAGCCCTCCGACAATCCCCGTGAACCCGCCCGACACGGCCCGGCTCGGATCCGAGCTGCCCTTGACCTGGTAGGTCGTCCATCCATACGACCCCGCGGGGATCGCGTCGATCTGCGGCGAGATCTTGAACGGCTGGTCGATCCGTTCGAACGCCGGGTTCACGCTCAATTCCCAGAACCCGCCGTTGTTCAGGAAGAAGGTGTACCCGGAATGGAGGTTCTTCGCGACCATCCGCCCCGAAAGATCCTCGTAGTAGTTCCAGACGATGTGGGGGTGCATCTCACGGAGGCCGTGGCGCTGAAGGAACTCCGGACGCGGCCTGAGCCCGGTGTCGATGAAGTACTTCCGCACGCCGGTCCGGCGATAGAAGCCGAGATCGTCCTCGAAGTTCTGGCCGAGCTGCATCGCACCGACCTTCACGTGCACGAAGTTCGACTCGCGGTTCACCGACGTGCGCCACGCGTACTGGCCCTCGTCGACGCCCGGGGACCGCGTCCCGACGACGTAGCTGTTCCAGTCGACGTTGCCAAAGAAGCGGATGTTGGCGTCGCCCCCGAAGACCCGGTTGTAGTCGTCATCCATCCCGGGGAGGGTGTGCCGCGCATCCCTCGTCATGAAGATCGCGCCGATGTCGGAGCCGGCCATGATGTTCTGCCGGACGCGCAGCACGCCCCAGTCACTCCCGGACCGTCCGTCCATATCGCCGGTCCGCATGGCGATCGCGCCGATATTCGTCCCGCCGACTCGCCCGGTGAGCCGCGCGCCTCCGGTGATCGGAATGGCGAGACCATTGTCGGAGAGCCCCACGCGCCGCGAAAAGAAGAGAAGCAGATCCTCGTCCGGGGTGGGTACCGTGCTGGTCCGGTTGTTGCGCGCCGCGTCCCCCACGTAGAAGAGGCCGGAGTTCTCCAGGAAGAACTCACGCTTCTCGGGAAAAAACTGGTTGAACTGCGTCAGGTTGACCTGCTGCACGTCAGCCTCGACCTGCGCGAAGTCTGGGTTCACGGTCACATCGAGCGTGAATGCGTCGAAGAGGCCCGCCTTCACGTCCACGCCGGCTTCCTTTCGGGTCGTGTAGCCGCTGACGCCCGTTGCGCGCACCGCCGCGCCCAGCAGGTACGGCTTTACCCGCAGGTCCCGGCCACCCGCCGCCGCCGGCAGGCCGTAGAGGTCGCCGGCCAGGGAGACCCGGGTCAGTTCGTAGGCGCGTGGGACCGGAGCCCAGTAGTCGATCTCGTTGTTACGGCGGAGGCGGCGGCGGAAGTTGATGCCCCAGGGATGGTCCGCGCCTTCGTCGAAGCGGAGCGCCCGGAACGGGATCGCCATCTCCGTAGTCCAACCGTCGGAGACGCGCTGCGAGCGGACGTGCCAGACGGCGTCCCAGCTCTGGTTGACCTCACGTCCCTCGTTCGAGATCTGCTGGTCGGCCCGCGCGCCCTCCGGGTTGGTCATGAAGACGTACCCGTTCCGCCGGTCGTGGAACGTGTCGAGGATCACGCTGAACGCGTCCTGCTCCTTCTCCTCGAAGTCCTTCTTGATGTCCGTGACCACCAACCCATCGGGCCGGGTGTCGTGCATGTACGCGCCGATGTACAGATTGTCAGCATCCCATGCGATGCGGACCTCGGTCTTCTCCGTGGCGGGCTGACCCTCGTGGGGCTCGGCCTGGATGAAGCCCGAAACCGGCTTGGCCCGCTGCCAGACCTCGTCGTCCAGAGCGCCGTCGATGCGCACGCCGTGCACGGCCTCGACGGCCTCGATGCGCAGGCGGTCCTGCTCGCTACGGGTGGTGGAAACCTGAGCGAGCGCGGGGACCGCCGTGCTCAGAAGGAGCGCGGCGGCGAGTTCGAACGAAGAGAACCGGTGCAACAGAGATGCCTCGTGTCGGGTGACGCGTCAACCAAAGCCGCGCCAATGTGGAGGCAGAAGCTCCCCCGCGAAAGTCAGGAGCCGTCGTCTTCCTCGCTGTCCCGGATCCTGGGCGCCCTGTGGGCGCCGCGCCCGCGCGGCGTGTCGCCTCCGCGGACCAACTGCTCGACCTGGCCGAGGAGTGAATCCGAGCCGGCCGCGCTACCCCCGAAAAGGCCGTCCTCGTTTTCCGCGTCGTCCAGCCGCTCCGCCGCCCCGTGCAAGTTGAGCCACAGGTCGAACCTCTCGCTGAGCTTGAGCACGGAGTAGAAGAGGCGGGGCCGGCGGCCCTTGCCCGAGATGACGTCGAGGACGATGGCGATGATCGACAGCGTGAAGACTGCGAGGTCGGCAAAGCCGTCGACGGCCAGCTTGAGCTGGAAGATCACGAAGTCGCGGAGCGTGACACTGCGTGTGGCCACCGTCATGGGTCGTTCTCGCTTTCTGCTCATAGCCTCAATGTGCATCGCCGCATGTCTTTCGGCATCCGTGTTCGGCATCGGTCCCTACGGCGCACGGGACGGAGAGATTCAACGCGACGGGGGTACTCGGGGGTCAAGGAAGAACGTGGCGTCTTCGCCGGCGCGACCAGCCCTCCGCCCGAGTCTCCGATCCGATCCGTCATGCGGCTACCCTTCCGGGCCGGCTCCCTGCTGGCAATGCTCGCCCTCGCGGCGTGGGCGGCGCGCGATCCCGACGCCGACCCCGCACCCGGGGGCTCGGCATCCGCGCGTGGGGGACTCATGGCGCAGGCGCGGCCAGGCCGCGACATGCGGCCGGGCGACACGCTCCCCCGCGTCCGCCCGCCCACCGCCGCAGAGTCCGAAGCGCTCCGGCCGGGCGGAGAGCCCCCCCCGGCCGTGTATGGTACGCACGCCCTCTTGTGGACGCGCGCGGCATACCCCGGCGGCAGGCGCGGATGGTGGGGAGGCCGGGGCCGCCCCGCGTGGGCCACCGACTATCCCAAGGGCGACCGGCGGTTCCTGGTGGTGGTGAAGCGGCTGCTGCGCCTG
>JBBSOM010000520.1:0-3327 GCA_038259715.1 Longimicrobiales bacterium | reverse complement strand
GGACAATCACGAGAAGGATGAGCTTGCCCATCACGAACTCCTCGACGACGACGTGGTCCCGAGAGGTGCCCGATCCAAAGCTGCAGACGTCCGGGGCTCCTGGGCAACCGCTGGTCATTCCGGAGGACGTCCACGGGCTGCCAGGAGCCCGGCTAGAAGCCCGTCCGGGACATTCGGCGGTCCGATGTTCGGCGGAGCCCCATCTCGGGAATCCGAAACGTGAAAAGGAGCGCGAGTATGGTCGCGGTCAACATCGTCGTAAATACGCACCGCATGGCTTCGCGATAGGCTTCGCGCACCGCCTTCGCCGCGGCGGCCTCGTCCGCTTCGCCCTTTGCTCGGACTTCGTCCGCGAGCCGGGCCGCGACCCGTGTCGCCTCCGCCGAACTGCCGAACACGGCGCCGGACGCCGCGAGTTCGCCGAGTTGGATCGTCACCCGCTCGGGCAGGTCAGCGTCCTCGGCCAACGTTCGAATGGCCATCGTATCCGCGGAACGCACCACGGCATCGAGGCGCTCCGCCAGCATGCCGTACGGTTCGGGCGCGCGGGTCGTGAGCGCCCCGTCCTCCGGAGACCGCAAGGCCCCGAGGAGCACTCCTGTGGCTCCGGCGCCGAGCAGTCCGCCCAAGGCAAGCAGAAACAGCGTCATCGAGGTCGCGCGACCGACCGACCGCACCGGAGAGGCGTTCCGCACCGCGAGAGGCAGCAGCACGAGAGCCGATCCGACCCCCACACCCGCCATGAGCAGGTAGAGACCGACCCGCCATACCTGCACGTGTGTGGTCATGCGCGACAGAAACAGGCACCCACCCACAAGGACGAAGCCCGTTATCAGGACGAGGTCGCGGAGATGCCCGATCCTGGACACCATCCAACCGACGGCCAGCGCCGCGAACGCCGTGGAGACGCCGTACGGCACGAGCAAGAATCGCACGGTCGTCATGGGTAGCCCGCGGCCCTCGACCAGGAAGACCGGCAGGCCGGCGAACACCGACACCGCCACCGCTCCGAAGAAGAACGCCGCCAGGTTGGCGTTGCGGACCACGCGCCGCCCGACGACCGCCATGCCTCGAGGCGGACCGAGGTCCGGGATCGCACCGGCCCCGTGAACCGGCGTCCATGCCGGCATGCGCAGGAGGAGTAAGGCGAGCGCGACCAGAGCCAGTGCAGCGCTCAGGGCCGGGACCAGGGTCGGATTCACGGTCGGACTCAGGCCGGCGCCCACCCCGGGGAGCCCCCCCACGAACGGACCGAGCAGTGAGCCGACGACCCACACCCCTGCGACCAGACCTGGCAGGTGGCCGCGCTCCGCCGGCCCCTCGAGGTCGGCCATGACTACGAACGCGACCGTGACGACACCCGCGGAGCCGATCCCTCGCAGGACCCGGCCCACGACGAAGACCCCCGGCGTGAAAGCGTCCACGCCCGTGGAGGCGGCAAGGGCAGCCGCACCCGCGAGACACGCGCCGGCCAGGTACATCCCGAGCGCGCCGAGCGCCACCTGTTTGCGCGACCTCGAGTCGGCCAACCACCCGAAGATCGGTATGGACGTGGCCGCGATGGCGAGGTAGGCCGCCGGCGCCAGGAGGAACGAGAACATCCCGCGCGGATCGGACAGCGTCCCCGGAAGAGCGGCCAACCATCCGGTCCCTGCCAGCGCCACGGAAAAGACCGCCAACAGGAGGCCGGCGACAACCGCCCCGCGATCCGTATCGGCCGGCACCAGGGTGCGAGAGAGGCCGGCCCGGCGAACCGGACCGGCCTCCGCGTCGTGCAACCCTTCGGAGGGCGTCATCCGCCTTCGCGGATCCGCTCCATCAAGGCTTCCCCTTGTTCCTCGAACGGCGACGAGTCGCCGGACTAGCCGGCCTGACGGATGACCTTGAGTGGCTGGGAGAAGGTCTGGTCCCCGACCTGGAGCGTCACGGTATAGTTGCCGCCGTCGGCCACGGGCGCGCCGCCGCCACCCCCGCCCCGGAAGAACGAGCCGAGCCCGCCACCCGGGTTCACCAGTTCCGCGAGCGTTCTCATCTGCCCGTAATCGGGGCCCGCGCTCCGGTCGCCCGGTGGTGTTTCACCGGGGCGCTCCTTGAACGCCTCGGGGTCGCCGCCGCCCCGTCCGCCTCCGCCGCCGAACATGGCGAACGCCGCGGAACGGTCGGTCTTGCCGGTGATCACGTCCATCATGCGCTCGAGGGACTGCGCGTCCCAACCCGCTTTCTTCAGCGAGTCGGAGACGACCTTCCCGCGCGCGGCGATGCGTTCGTGCTCCTTCTTGTCCCACGGCCCCATCTCGGCCGCGGGTGGCGCTTCGCCACGGAAGTCCCACGTGACCTGGTGGAGCCCCGCGGTCGCCGGCCCACTCAGCTCGCGGAAGACCGAGCCGTCCGCCTTGACGATGGTGATGTGCACCTGAGGGCCCTTGGCCGGGGTCTGCTGACCTCCAGCCTGTTGGCCCCGTCCACCGGCCGTCGGACCCCGCGGCGCTCCGTCGCGCTTTGCGGAGCCTCCCGTCGACGACTCCGCCGCGTCAGCCAGGATCTTGGCCTGGCTCGCGTTGATGTAATACTGGATCTCGGCGCGGGATCCCGGCGTGGGCCGCTCGAACCACTTCTGCGCATAGGACTCTTCACCCTGCGGCGCCGTGCCGAACTGCAGGCCGGGCTTGGGCTCGAAGAGCGCCGCGTTCGACGCGACCACGGCGTCCGAAAGCTGCTCGAGCGGCGTGATGTCCACGATCCAGATCGAGCGCCCGTGCGTGGCCGCGATCAGCTCGTGATCGCGCGGGTGCACCTCGAGGTCGTGCACCGGGACCGCGGGCAGCCCGTTCATGAAGCGCTGCCACGACTTGCCTCGGTCCGTGGACACGTACGCCCCCACGTCCGTTCCGACGAAGAGCAGGTTCTGGTTGTGCGGGTCCTCCTCGAGGACGTGCACGAAGTTCGGACCGCCCGTCGGGAGGTTGGCCACGATCGACGTGAACGTTTTTCCACCGTCTTCCGTCGCGTAGACGTAAGGTGTGAAGTCGTTCGTACGATGGTTGTCGAACGTCACGTAGAAGCGCTGGTCGTTGAAGTTCGACGCCTCGATGCGCGACACGTACGTGCCGGCGGGCACCCCCGGGAAGCGGCCGGTCAACTCGTCCCACGTCTTGCCGTCGTTCCGTGTCGTCCACACGCGGCCGTCGTCGGTGCCGGCGTACAGCCAGCCGGCATGCAGCGGGGACTCGTCGAGCGAAACGACCGTCCCGTACGTTTCGGCGCCGGTCGCGTCGACCGTGATGCCGCCCGTCGTCTCGAGGCTGACCTTCACCTTCTCAGGGTCGG
>JBBSOM010000519.1:0-3334 GCA_038259715.1 Longimicrobiales bacterium | reverse complement strand
GCTCAAGCGCCGCTACGACCTGATCCCCAACCTGGTCGAGACCGTGAAGGGGTATGCGTCCCATGAAAAGGACACCCTCGAGCGCGTCGTCCAGGCACGCAACCGGGCCATGGCCGCGCAGGGCCCGGCCGACAAAGCGCAGGCCGAGGGCATGTTGACGGGGGCGTTGAAGTCCCTCTTCGCGCTCTCGGAGGCGTATCCCCAGTTGCAGGCGGCAGCGGGCTTCCGCGACCTGCAGGCAGCCCTGTCCCAGATCGAGGAGCAGATCGCCCAGGCGCGTCGCTACTACAACGCCGTCGTGCGGGACTTCAACACGAAGACGCAGACGTTTCCGAGCGTGCTCGTCGCGCGTGCCTTCGGCTTCAAGGAGCGCGAGTTCTTCGAGATGGACGAGGCGGAGAAGGCCGCGCCGAAGGTGAAGTTCGATTAGGTGGGTGCTACGGCGCACGAAAGCCGACGAACGCCCGGGACGGGACCGTAACATGTTTCGTCAGGCCGTCCTGGCGGTCGTTGGGGCCGCTGCGTTCGCGACCTTCTCGGGCCCGCTCGACGCCCAGTCTCAGCGCTCCCTCGAAGTCGAGCACTTCAACGCCACGATCAAGGTCGAGCCGAGTGGGTGGGTCGACGTGGGTGAGGAGATCCAGGTCCGCTTCACGGGCTCGTGGAACGGGATCTTCCGGACCATCCCCGTGGAGTACCGCACTCCCCAGGGCTTTTCGTACAAGCTCCGGCTCGAAGACATCTCGGTCACCGGGCCGGACGGCAAGCCGTACGAATTCCGGTCGTCGCGGGAACGGCACTACCGCAAGCTCAAGATCCGGGTGCCGGACGCCAACGACGCGACGCGGTCGGTGTTCGTCCACTACCGTATCCCGAATGCCTTGAAGTTCTGGGACGACTACGACGAGTTGTACTGGAACGTCACCGGCGATGAATGGGAGATGCCGATCCGGTCGGCGACGGCCATGGTCATCCTCCCCGACGGCGCGTCAGGCGTGCGCACCTCCTCATGGACCGGCGGCTACGGCGCGACGGAGAATGCAGCGACGAGCACGACGACCGACGCCGGCGTCTACTTCGAGACGGAGCACGCGCTCAGCTACCGCGAGGGACTGACCGTCGCAGTGGCGTGGAACCCCGGGGTGGTCGCGCGCCCGACGCTGCTGGACAAGGTCGCGGACTTCCTGCGAGCCAACTGGCTCTTCCTCTTCCCGATCCTGAGTCTGGTGCTGATGTGGCGGATCTGGTCCGTACGTGGGCGAGACCCCGCACGCCTCGCCATCGCGCCGCAATACGAGCCGACCGACGGACTCACCCCGTCCGAGGCCGGCACGCTGATCGACAACCGCCCGGACATGCGCGACATCACCGCGACCCTCGTGGACCTGGCCGTGCGGGGCTATCTGCGCATCGAGGAGACGCAGCCCGACGACCTCGTCGGCAAGCGCGGCGGCGCGAGCGACTTCACGCTCGTCCCACTCGAGCCGCCACCCAGTTGGACCAAGCTTCGCGTGCACGAGCGGGAGGTCCTCCGCGGCATCTTCGACGAGGTCGGAGCCGACGACCTACCGGGTCCGGTGAAGATGTCCGGCCTCCAGCACGAATTCTACAGGCATCTGCCCGCCGTCAAGGACGGTATCTTCGGCGAGTTGATTCGTCGGGGGTTCTACCGGAAGCGGCCCGACAAGACCCAGGGGGGCTGGATGGTTGGAGGCGCGATCGTCCTCGCGTTCGGCTTCGGCGGAGGGGTTCCGTTGGCCGTCCATCTGGGCATGGCGCCGCTGACCGCCATCCTCGCGGCGGTGGGCACCGCGTTGCCGGTCTTCCTGTTCGGCTTCTTCATGCCGGCACGTACCGTGGCCGGTGCGCGAGCGCTCGAGCGGCTGCTCGGCTTCGAAGACTTTCTGGACCGCGTCGAGTCCGACCGCTACAAGCGGATGATCACCTCGCCGGACATGTTCGAACGCTACCTGCCCTACGCGATGGCGTTCGGCGTCGAGCGGAAGTGGGCCGCTGCCTTCGACGGACTCTATACGGAGCCTCCAAGCTGGTACGTCGGCACCTGGGACGGTGGTTTTCGAACCTCGGCGCTTGTCCACAGCATGGGCTACCTGTCCGCTACGGCCACCACCGCGATGGCCTCGGGACCGCGCAGCAGCGGAGGATCGGGGTTCAGCGGCGGAGGCGCGTTCAGCAGCGGAGGCGGGTTCAGCGGCGGTGGTTTCGGAGGCGGCGGCGGCGGCGGCTGGTAGGGGGTCGACGAGGCTGATGACCGCGCAGCCCGACCTCGACGCATTGCTCCCCCTGACCCCCACCGTCTTCCACATTCTCGTGGCGCTGGCCGGCGAAGCTCGCCACGGCTACGCGGTCGCTCGGGAGGTGGAAAGCGTCACGGAGGGCAGCATCTCCATGGGGCCGGGGACCCTGTATGGATCTCTCCAGCGCATGTCGGAGTGGGGCCTCATCGAGGAAGCGGACAATCCGGGTGACGACGGCCTGCATGCTCAGCGTCGTCGCTACTACGGCATGACCGCGCTCGGCCGGGCCGCGCTCCGCGCCGAATCCGAACGTCTTCTTCGCGCTGTCCACGTGGCACAGGAGCGCATGGGGATATGAACGGCGGGGCCCCGGGTGCCCCGGAGGGGCGCCGAGGAGACCGCATCCGCGCGTTCTACCTCGCCCTGCTCCGCGGGTATCCGCGAAGGTTCCGGGACCGGTACGAATCAGATCTGTTGCAGGCCTTCGATGACCGGCGCGCGGAGCCGCGCTTCACGGGCACGACAGGCGGCATGCGCCTCGTGCTCTTCCTCCTGCGGGACTTCGTGACCTCCATGCCGCTGGCCTACGCGCCGCGGAACACCGATCGGGTGGGGACGATGATGAGCGACTTGATGCACGACCTGCGCTACGCCTTCCGCATGCTCTGGAAGAACCCCGTGTTCACGGCGGCGGCTGTGATCACGCTCGCGCTGGGCATCGGCCTGAATGCCGCCACGTTCTCCGCGGTAAACGGACTCCTGCTCCGACCCCTGCCGGGAGCGCGGGAACCGCAACGACTCGTGCAGATCTACCGTGCCTGGTCGGGCATGGAGTACGGCTCCAACTCGATCCCCCACTACCAGGACGTGAGGGACCGTACGGACGACGTCTTCGAAGACGTGGCAGCTTGGTATCTCTCCCCGATGTCGATCTCCGCGGATGGGCGCAACGAGCGCATCATGGGAGCCCTGGCGAGCGCCAACTTCTTCCAGACCTATGGCGTCACGCCGGTCCTCGGGCGCCCCTTCATTCCGGGTGAGGAATCTGTGGGACCGGGATCCCATCCCGTCGCGGT
>JBBSOM010000518.1:0-3346 GCA_038259715.1 Longimicrobiales bacterium | reverse complement strand
TCGGGCCAGCACTACGTGGAACAAGCGGGCTATGCGGCCCTGCTCGTGATGTCGGGAACCCTGGATGGGAACAGCATCCGCGGCACGGCGAGCTGGGACTCGTACGCGGCCACACTGGAGGGCCACCGACCCTCCTCCTGACGACCGAGCGGCCTGGTCGCTCCCGACAACGGTGCGGCCAGGCCCTCCCGGCGGGATCGCGACATCGTTGACGAGCGCCACCAAGACGGTCTTCGTCGCCGAATATTGCCTCCGAGCCGCTCACCACGTCAACGCGGAGAACAAAGTCCAAATCGTTGAGCACCGCGAAGCGGGAATAGCTATATGGCGGCAGACGTCTCGGCGCCCAAGAGCGGCTTGCAGTGGACAGGGAGCCCCTCCCCCTGGCGCACCGCCCGCGGACGAAGGAGAATGGAAGGCACTGTTTCCTCCATCCCCTCCTGGAGTCGTCCATGCGTCCGACCCTGCGATCCGGCCTCTGGCTTCTCGCCCTCTGCTTCACGCTGTGCGCCGCGGCGCCGCTCCACGCCCAGGAGGTGAACGGTGACTGGGTCTTCCAACTGACCGCCTCGGAAGGCAGCGACCACTTCACGATGAAGCTCGCCGTGGACGGTGAGACCGTGTCTGGGGCCATAGGCGAAAACGAGACGTTCGAGGGCAGCTTCAAGGACGGCCAACTCAAACTCACCGGCCAGCACTACGTGGAACAAGCCGGCTACGCGGCCCCGCTGGTGATGTCGGGCACCGTGGACGGCGACCAGATCCGCGGCACGGCGTCCTGGGACTCGTTCGCGGCCACAATGGAGGGTCACCGACCCTCCTCCTGACGAACCCGAGAGGCCAGGTACTCCCGGGCGACGGCGCGGGAAGGCACTCCCCGCGGGATCGCGACCCTGTGAGGGGGGCGATCTACCCCATCCCCAACCGGGCCGCTCCCCTCGCCGCGTCGGGCGCGCGCTCCAGCGTACGGATTGCCTGACGGGAGAGTGCCCACACGAGCGGCTCACGCAGCGGGCCACCGGGCTGCAACAATCCACCCGCCAGCGCGACCCGGGGCGGCCGCGACCAGGGGCCGAGCGTTTCGAGGATGGCCATCACGTGGCCGTCGAGTTCCTGGACGGCGAGTGCGAGGATCTCGCGAGCCACGGCATCTCCGGACGCGGCCGCTTCGGCCACGACCGGCGTGAGAGCGGCCACTTCGCCCTTGTTCGCTCCCGGGATCCAGGTCACGAGTTCGTCCATGGAAGCGAGGCCCAGGTGGCCGAGCACGCCCCCGACGAGGGTGGTGGGGTGCGCGCGGCCGTCCACGCTACGGGCGACCCGCCGGAGCGCTCCGAGTCCGATTGCGAACCCGGAGCCTTCATCCCCGATGTGCCGTCCCCACCCGCCGACCCGGCCCTCGCGGCCGTCCTCCGCCCGCCCGTACGCGATCGATCCGGTCCCGGCGATGACCAATACGCCAGGTCCCTTGGCGAACGCGTCGTGGAAGGCCGCCTGCACGTCGCTTCCGACGTGCACGGCGCGGGCCACGCCGGCGTGCTTCAGGGCCGTCTCAACCGCCACACGCGAATCCTCGCGGCCCGCACCCGAGATGCCCGCCCAGACGACATCCACAGGCAGTGTGGCGCCAGCCATCAGGGCCACCTGTCGACACACGAGGGCGACGGCGTCCGCAGCCCGCCGGGGGTCGGCCGCGCTGGCCACGGCGCCGGGCCCTTCGTGGCGCCCTGTCTCCATACCCAGCTCGTCGAGCAGGACCGCGCGAGCCATGGTACCGCCGCAATCGACGCCGATGACGATTCGGGGTGGGTGCGGCCCGGACTTCGACTCATCCACGGGTGTCACGCCGCGGGCACCAGGTGCACTTCCTGCTGACGGCTCCCGGGCCACACGGCCGTGACGAGGAGGCCGGTCACGAAGGTGATCACACTGCCGACGAGCGCGTACCAGGGCCATGCCATCTGGTTGCGGAGCAGCGTGGTCAGGCCGATCCCGACCGCCACTCCGATGACGGCGGCCCACTGGCCGGGTCGGCGCGTCAGCACGCCGAGGGCGAAGGCGCCCAGGAGGCCGCCGTACACGAGGCTGGCGATGCCGAGCGCGACTTCAACGGCCGACGTGCCTTTCGAGAGTGGGATGAAGAGTACGGCGCCGCCAATGAGCAGCGCGGCCCAGACGAGCGTGAAGAGCTTGCCGGCACGCAGGATACGTGCGTCGACGGCCGCCGCCTCCGTCGTGTTGGTCACATCCCCGGCCAAGCCGGCGTTTGCGGCGCCCTCCCCGCTCCGCCCGCCGGCGCCGACGAACGGCGCCCAGTAGTCATACGCGGTCGCGCTCGCGAGCGAGTTGATGGAGGAGCTGAGGCTCGACATCGCCGCCGCGAAGACACCCGCGATGAGCAGGCCGGTGATGCCGGAGGGCAGCTCCTGGACGATGAACGTCGGAAAGATCTGGTCGGGCGAATCGAACGCGCGCCCCTGATAGAAGACCCAGAGTCCGAGTCCGACGCCGAGGAAGAGCACGAACTGCACGATGATGGCAAACGCGCTCCCTATGAGCGCCTTCTGGCTGCTCTTGAGATCGCGGCACGTCAGGAGCCGCTGCACGATGAGTTGATCGGTGCCGTGGCTCGCCATCGACAGGAAGGCGCCGCCGAGGAGCGCCGCCCAAAACGTATACGGCTGCATGAGATCGAACGAGAAGTCGAACGTGTGGAGCTTGCCGGCGGCGGACGCGGAAGCGAGGATCGCGCTCCATCCCCCGGCGACGCCGACCTGGAGCGCCACGGCCGCCGCCACCGCGCCGCCCAGATAGAGGAGCATCTGGAGGGTGTCGATCCAGACGACCGCCTTGATGCCGCCGAAGTAGGTGTAGACCAGCGTGAGGACGCCGATGACCACGATCGACGCGGGATACGGCCAGCCCGTGATGAGCGCGAGGGGGATCGCCGTCGCGAACAGGCGTACCGAGTCGGCGAGGAGGCGCGTGATCATGAAGATGCCCGACGTGAAGCGCCGCGCGCCGAGGCCGAAGCGGACCTGGAGGAGCTGGTACGCCGTGGTCAGTTCGCCCCGGTAGTACGCGGGCAGGAGCACCAGCGCGACCACGGTCCGGCCGGCCAGGTAACCGAGCGTGAGTTGCAGGAACGTCATCGAGCCCAGGTATGCAACGCCGGGTACGCTCAGGAAGGTCAGCGTGCTCGTTTCCGTCGCGACCACCGAGAGCATGACGGCCCACCACGGTAGCGACCGGCTGCCCAGGAAGTAGTCCGTGCCGCCCTTCTGGCCCCGGCCGAGCCAGGCGCCCCAGATCGTGACGCCGGCCAGGTACGCGACGAGCACGGTGA
>JBBSOM010000517.1:0-3353 GCA_038259715.1 Longimicrobiales bacterium | reverse complement strand
GCGATGCCGGCCACGCGCTCGGCGTACGCCTCCCTCGTGAACATGACGCCCGACATGCCCGAGTTCCGCGACATCATGAAGCTTTTCGTGGAGCACGGCACGAACTACGACGCGACCCGGTCCGCCTACGGCTACTACGGGAAGCGCGATCCGCAGGTCTTCACCTACTTCGCGCCGGAGATGGACTACCTCACACCCCACGCGCGCGAGCTCGTGGAGGCTCGACTGCCGCGCCCGGTGAGCGACGAGTTCGAGAAGATCTACTGGGTGAAGAAGGATCTGATCAATGCGTTCTATCACAACGGCGGGAAGGACCTCATGACCGTGGGGACCGACCACCCGAGCTGGGGCGAGTTCTTCACTCCGTTCTCCATCCACCGGGAGCTGCACGCGCTGAATCTGTGCGGCATCCCACCGGCCGACGTGCTCCGGATGGCGACGATCAACGCCGCACGGGCGATGCACGTGGAGGACCGGCTCGGCTCGATCGAGGTGGGGAAGCTCGCGGACTTCGTGGTCGTGAGTGGGGACCCGCTCCAGGACATCCGCAACACCCGCCACGTACTGCGTGTGGTCAAGAACGGTGTGGCCTACGACCCTCGCGCGCTCTCCGAGCCCCTCAAGGGACACCTCGGCCCGAAGGACCAGGCCGACGAGGTGAACTGGTAACGAGGGGCGCCGTGGCCTTGTGTTCCCGGATACGTACGGTACCTTTATGAGTAACGTACCGTACGTATTCTGGGAGCGTTCCCATGACCCACTCGAAGCCCTACTCCGTTTCCCGGCTGCGAGCCAACCTTTACCGGGTTATCGATCAGGTCCTGGAGACGGGTGAGCCCGTCGAGATCGAACGCAACGGTCAACGGCTCCGGATCGTCCCGGCCGAGTCTGCTGGGCGCTTCGCCGCGCTCAAGCCGCACCCCGACTACCTCCGCGGCGATCCTGAGTCCCTGGTGCATATGGATTGGTCCGGGGAGTGGAAGCCGTGATCTATATCGACACCCACGTCGCCGCGTGGCTCTATGCGGGCGTTGACCAACTTATGTCGATGGAGGCCCGGGTGTCCCTGCAGGACTCGGACGACATCCGGGTTTCGCCCATGGTCCGCCTGGAACTGCAATACCTCTTCGAGATCGGTCGTGTAACCGCTCCGGCCGCGAAGGTGATGGACGAGCTACGCACGGCGCTGGGACTCACCGTATGTGATGCATCGTTCGTGGCGGTGGCCCATCTGGCCGAGGATCTTACGTGGACGCGTGACCCGTTCGACCGGCTCATCGTGGCCCATGCGACCCTGCACGACGCACCCCTCCTAACCAAGGACGGCACATTGCATCAGAACTACACACGCTGCGTCTGGTGAGTGGAGCGGGAGCGTGGCGGGTCCAGCTCGAGGTCCGCCACGGGCGTTTCAGCTGAACCGTTTCATCCCACCAGCCGCCTCGCGCCGGAGCGAGGCGACCCGCAGGCCGAGCCTCCACGCATAGTACAGGCCCAGGGCCGTGACCGGAATGAAGCCCGCGATGTGGTAGGCCACGGACAGGGCCAGCGTCGATGCGGCGGGGACGCCGAACACGTCGTGCAGGCTGAGCATGACTCCCGCTTGCATCGTGCCGATGAAGCCGGGTCCGGCGGGCAGCGCGAGGACGAGGGACAGCACGCACTCGGTGAACATCGCGGCGGTCATGCCGAGGTCGATGTCGAACGCCCTGAACGCCGCCCAGAACGCCGAGGCCATCCACAGCCACAGCACCAGCGACCAGGCGAGCGCCCGGAGCAGCGTGGCGGGATGGCGCACCAGGCGAAGGCCGGACAGGAAGGGCTCGACCGACCCTGCCACCCTCTTCCCGGCGCGCTCGGGCAGGCGGGCCGCCAGGATCTCGACGCCCCGCACGATCCGCTCCGGCCGGAAGACCGCGAAGACGACCAGCGCGAGGACGACCATCGCCCCGAGGACCACGGCGAACACGGTGTCGCCGATGCGGCGTCCGAACACCATCGCGCCGAGGGGGAACGCCGGCGACAGGAGCGTGACGAGGAGCAGCGCCAGCAGCGCGAACGCGTCGAGCACGCGCTCCAGCACGACCGTGCCGAGCGCGGCCGCTGCGGAAACCGGCGCCATGCGGCTGAGCGCCAAGGGGCGCGCCACCTCGCCGAGGCGGGCGGGAAAGAGGTTCGTCACCATGAACCCGATGTTCAGCGCGGCCCAGCGGGCACGGAAGGAGGTCGGGGGCCCCACGGGCTCGAGCAGGAGTCGCCACCGGACGGCCCGGATGAGGCCGCCGGTGGTCGACAGGCTTCCCGCGAGGACGAGCCAAGCCGGCTTGGCGGCGGAGATCTGGTGGGCAATCACCGCCAAATCGGCGCCCCGAAAGGCCCACCACAGCATGACCGCCGAGACGATGACCCCGAGGGCGGCGGTCAAGCGACCGACGGTGCCACATGCCCTCCGATCAGGGTCGTGCGCCGCTCCGCGCGCGTGTCCCGGAAAGCGAAGTCCGGCGATGCAACAAGCTGCCTCTCGATGCAGGCGGCATCGGAAGACGCGTACGCCTCGTCGGTGACGGCGACGCATCGGCACGCGTCTCGGATGTCCGGTCCCACGTAGTCGTGGCTCTCGATGGCTGTGACGAAGCCATCGAACATCGCATTGAACCAACGCGTATGGCTGGCGTCCATCCAATCCGAGGAGATGGTCGCACGCTCGGAGTTCCATCCCGCGGCGCTCCCGTCGCTCCTGCGGACGGGGGTGACGACCTCCAGCTCGTCGTCACGCGCGATGATGGCGCCGCGGTCCCCGTGCACCGTGTAGATGACGGCGCGCGTGCCCGCGGTCCAGGTCATGTGCACGTGGGCCAGGCGCTGGCCGGGGAAGGTGAGCGTCGCGGCGAAGTCGTCTTCGGTGTCCCAAAGCTCAGGCTGGTGATTCGTCATCTTGGCGGTGACGGTGGTCGGCCACGCGTTCAGCCAGTCGAACGCGAGGTAGAAGGTGTGGCTGCCGTGATCCATGGCGATGCCCCCGCCCGACCAGCGCCGCTCGCGCCGCCAATCCGGCCTCCACTCGGCCACCCCCTTGGCGTGCGTGGGGCGGAAGGTTTCCAACGTCACCGAGCCCACGCGGCCGATGCGTCCGGAGGTGATGACGTTCGAGATCGCCCGGATGATGGGGGCGAACTTGTAGTTGTGGCATGGAAAGATGACCCGTTCGGCACCGACGGCGAGACGGGTCAGTCCGTCCGCATCCGCCGCCGCGGTCGTGAACGGCTTCTCGCACAGGACGTGGAGGCCCCGGGCCAACGCATCCCGGGCGATCCGGAAGTGCTCACTGGGGGGCGTCGCGATATCCACGAAGT
>JBBSOM010000516.1:0-3361 GCA_038259715.1 Longimicrobiales bacterium | reverse complement strand
TTGGGAGGCGTCGTCACGGCGCTGGACGTCCGGTCCGAGGCCATGGAACAGGCCGGTTCGCTGGGGGCGAAACGTAGCGACTTCGTGGTGCCCCAGGAGTTGGCGGTGGGCCAGGGTGGCTACAGCCAGGCGCTCCCCTCGGAGTGGATCGAAAAAGAGCGGGCCCACCTCGCGCCCGTGCTGGAGAAGATGGATGTCGTCATCGCCAGTGCTCTTGTTCCCGGCGAAGAGGCTCCCGTCCTCATCACCACGGAGATGGTGAAGCGCATGAAGCCAGGGTCGGTGATCGTGGACGTGAGCGTGGATCAAGGCGGCAACTGCGCCGAAACCGTCCCGGGCAAGACCGTGGTCGTCGAGGACGTGACCATCTGCGGAATCGCGAACATCCCTGGAGGCATGGCCGTGGACGCGACGTGGCTCTTCGCCAAGAACATCCTGCACGCGGTGAAGCACATGTTCCCTGAAGGGCCCGGAGCGCCTCTCCGGAGCGATCCCATCAGCGAGAGCATGCTCGTGACGGCCGACGGCGAAATCCGGCATGCAGGGACCCTGAAGGCGATGCGGCTGAGTGGTGGCGAGCCCGCCGCCGTCACCGCGTGAGGCGTTGAGTCATGGCGGCCCTCGTTCTGCTCTTCGTGGTGTTCCTGGTCACGGTCGTGATCGCGTACGCGCTCATCATCCGTGTGCCGCCGAAGCTGCACACACCCCTGATGTCGCTGACCAACGCGATTTCAGCAGTGACGATTCTCGGCGCTGTGCTCCTGTTCGCCTCGCCTACCAGACCCTGGGCGGTCCTGGTGGGCGGACTCGCGCTCGTTGCCGTGTCGTTCAACCTGTTCGGAGGATTCGTGTTGACCCACCGAATCCTGCGGATGTTCCGCGACTAGGGAGGTCCCTTTGTTCGATATCTCGCGCAACATGACCGATATCATCGTCATCGCGCTCATCCTGTTGGGGGTCCAGCAATTCCGGACGCCCCGCGGTGCGCTTCGGGGCAACGCCCTGGCCGCCGTGGCCCTTGCCCTCGCATTGGGGTTGGTGGCCACGCGATACGACATCCTTCGCCCCGAGTGGGTTGTGGGCACGCTGCTCGTGGGGGCCGTGGCCGGGTCCTGGGTGGCCCGGAGGGTGAACATGATCCAGGCACCGGCCATGGTCGCGATCCAGCACGGTGCGAGAGGCCTGGGAGCGTTTCTGGTCTGCTCTGTCGAACTCGCGCGGAGTGCGGGGCCGTCGGTGGGCGTGGAAGAGGTGACCGGGCTCGCGGGGCTGGCCATCGGTGGCGCGACGTTCAGTGCGAGTCTGATTGCCGGGGGCAAGTTGGCCAACGTGCTCTCCCAGCCACCCCAACGGCTCCCGGCTCACGGGTGGTGGCTCCTCGCGTCCGTCGTGGCCCTGATGGCGGTCATGGCCACGGCGGCGGGATCCGCTGGGGGCGGACTAGCCATGGCCCTCGTGGGGTCGGTGGTGCTGGCGGCAGGGGTCGGTGTACTCGTCGCCATGAAGATCGGAGGTGCGGACATGCCCGTGCTCATCTCCTTCCTGAACGCCACCGCCGGCCTCGCCGCGGCCTTCACCGGCGTGATCACCGAGAGCAACCTCCTGGTCGCCGGAGGGGCGACGGTCGCGGCGTCGGGTTCAATCCTGACCCTGGCGATGTGCAAGGCGATGAACCGAAGCCTCCTCAATATCCTGACGGGTGGCCGGGGTGTTGCCCGGTCGGCCGTCAAGGCCGCATCGTCCTCGGTCGGGGCTTTTGTCCCATCGAGCGCGCCCGCGCCCCATGCGGCCCAGGAGCCCAGGACGCCACACAGTGACCCGTTCAAGGAAGCCGTTACGGCTCTCCGGCGAGCGCAAAGCGTGATCATCGTTCCAGGGTATGGCATGGCTCTGGCGCAGGCCCAATTCGAGACGGTCGAGCTCAGCCGCCAGCTCGAGGGTGCGGGCAAGCGCGTCCGCTTCGCCATCCATCCCGTAGCGGGGCGGATGCCGGGCCACATGCATGTGCTTCTGTCGGAGGCGGAGGCGAGTTGGGAGAGCCTGGTGGAGCTTCCCGACATCAACGGAGACTTCGCCGAGACGGATGTCGCCATCGTGGTGGGCGCGTCCGATGTCGTGAACCCTGCGGCCACAAGCACGGAAGAAACGCCCATTTCGGGCATGCCGATCCTGAACGTCCACGAGGCGAAGCGTTTCATCGTGGCGAACCTCGATGAGCGGCCAGGGTACTCGGGCGTCAGGAACCCGCTCTACGACATGCCCGGAGCCATCCTGCTCTGGGGGGATGCCAAGGCCTCCCTGCAGTCGGTGCTGGCCTCTTTCAAGGAGGATGCGTAGCCTCCGACGAGATGGACGAGATGACCGGAAAGCGACGTGGAATCGCGGACTATTGGCGCCTTTCACGTCGCTTTGCCGCGGCCGCGCTGACAGGGGATCCTCTGCACATCTACCTGTCCCGGATCGCAGGGGAACTCGTCGCGTTTCTGGATGGCTCCCAGGTCGAGGTCTGGTGCAACGACCCTCGCAGATCCTTTCGCCTCGTCCGCGGGGAAGAAGGGTCTGCGGAGGAAGAATCACCACGGGCCCCTTCGGTCGAGCCACTTCCCATCACCGCGTCGACCGATGTGGAGCGTGCCTGCCTCGACTTGCTTCACGGCTCTCCGCTTGCGGGCGGAGCGGACGCCGTCGACCCGAGCGAGGGGAAGGTGCTCATGCTGGACGCTGGTGACGGGGGCGCCGCTTCGCAGTGCCTGATCATTCCCTTTGCCGCACGCGCGCAGGAGGGATCCGACCCGTGGGTCGTGGTCCTCCAATCGCGCCCGGGCGATGCTTTCTCCACAGACGAGGTTCCAGCGCTGGAGGAAGTCATGCGCTCCCTGGGGACGGCGCTGACGTTGCGCGCGACCCATGCGCTGCTGCGGGAGCGGATGAAGGAACTCACGTGTCTCTACGGCATCGCCCTCCTCAAGGAGGAGCCGGTCGTGGAGTTGGACGAGATTCTTGCGGGAATCGTGGCGCTTTTGCCTCCGGCGTGCCTCTATCCGGACGATGCCCGTGCGACACTGGAGTTCGACGGGCGTACATACGGCGTGGGTGCCGCCGGAGTCCCCGGAAGGGAAGGGGATGCGTTGGCATCCGATGTCAGCGTGCGGGGCGTTGTACAGGGGCGCGTGACGATCCGGTATGCCGGTGAACATCCCGCGCTGGACCGGGGCCCGTTCCTGTTCGAGGAGGAGAAGCTCCTCGACACGGTCGCCCGCGAGATCGCCCTCGTGGTCGAACGTCGCCAGGCGGTCCAGGAGAACCTGGATCTGGAACGGCAGCTTCAGCGGTCCGAGCGTCTGGCCACGGTGGGGGAGAC
>JBBSOM010000515.1:0-3365 GCA_038259715.1 Longimicrobiales bacterium | reverse complement strand
CGGCAGCATCTGGTGAACTACAGGGACCAGGTCCTCCTGAGAGCCCGACAGTTCCGCGAATCCGTCCGCTCGGTGGCGCAATGAGTAGCGCCCGCCCTCGCGCCCCGCGTCTGGCTCGCCTGGCCTGTGTGGCCGGCGCGCTGGTGTGTTCTCCGGCCGCGGCCGACGCGCAGGTCCGTTTCCAGGACCTGGTCGTCACCATGGGCGGCTCGGTGGAGAGCTACTCGGGCAACTTCTCTGCGGTCAGCGTGGTGATCGTGGACAGCGCCCGATACGTGAATGCGACAGTGGGTGAACTTGGGGTCCGGGGCGTGCTCTCCTTGTTCCAGGGGGAGCGGAGCGGCGCTACGCTGTCCTTCGACGGTGGGCTCCGGCAGACCGCCGCCCTCGGCTTCCGACTCCGGGACTACTCGCCGAGAGAGTGGGTCGGGAGCGCCTCCATTCGCGCGATGCGCCGACTCGGAACGTGGGGCTCGGTTTCGCTGCGTGGCGGGTTGCGCGGGCGGGCGGTGCGCGACCGTCCGCCGATGCCGCTCTTCCTCCAACCGGCGTACGGCACCGCCCAGGGCTCGATCGGTCTCGTGACGCGGTCCTTCGATGGGATGAGTCTGGACGCCACCGTCGACGCCGAGGGTGCGAACTACGAAGCGCCGAAGCTCCTGCCTCAGTTGGCCCTCCTCAACCGGCGCTCCTTCGGTGGAGAGGTGGGGATGCGTTGGGGCGGCGCCTCGACCGTGCGCTTCTACACGGGCATACGCTGGACGGACTACACGAACCAGCCGAGCTACGACCTCTCCGATCCGTTCCGTCGCGACCGGACCGGACGCGTGGGATTCGAATGGACGTACACCGGAACGCTCTTTGCGCAGGCGGGGCTGGAGGGAACTCTCAACCGGTCCAATTCCAATCGTCCCGAGTACGATGCGCTCGGTTTCCGGGTCCTGGTCACCACCCCCCTACCTCGTGAGATGTCGCTGTCGGTCTACGCGCTCATCACCGCCAAGAGCTATGTGAGTCCGACCAAGTTCGTCCGACTGGTTCCCGGCGAGGAAGCCGACAATGCGTCGATCGCCTACCTGCAGCTCGGGCGTCCGTTGGCCGACAACCTGGACGGCGCCGTCCGCTTCGGGTGGACACGTGCCGAAACCGATATCGGCAGCGCGTATTATCAGCGTTTCGGGGGTTCGATCCAGTTCAACTACCGACCGCTGGGGCACTGAGCCTCCATCTACCCGAGCAGGATCGCCCATCCGATCTGCCCTCCGTGGTGCGACAACGAGACGTCGGCCGGAGCCGGCGCTCCGTCCAGGAGCGCGCGCGGCGGCCGGCGGCCCGTCATCCCGGGGGCGCACACGATCTGAAGGCGCGACTCCTCCACCTCGAGGAGCGTCGCGAGCGCACGACGGGCGCCGAGGCGCACGGCCGCGGAGGCAAGCGAGTGCACCGGCTCCGCCTCACGAGGCGTGAGCCCCCCGATCAGTTGGTCCAGGGAGCCGTTCCAGGGCGAGCCGGGCTGTGTGAGTGGATGCCGCTCCGCGAACGCGCCGGCGGGGTCGACCCCGGATGTAGCCACGACATGGATGGTCGTGCCCAGGGCCTCGATCCGGAGTGGGTAGTGCGTGCCCTCGTACTCGACGGTCTCGCCCCGATGCACGAATGCCCGGTGCGCGAAGACCGGGGGCGCGCCGCGGAGCTTGGAGACCACTTTGAACGCTGCCTCCTTCGCGGCCCAGCTCGTGAAGAGGGCACGGTCGGGATCCCTCGCTTCCGTCACCGCGACGACTTCCGATGGATGAAGGACCCGTCGCACGAACCGCCCGTCACCGGCTTTGCCGCGTACCCCTGGTTCACTCAGGTCCACGACATCGTTGCCGACCGCCGGGGTCGGGGTCACTACGGACGCAGCCATCCGGCCTCGAAATCGTATTCGGGCGTACCCAAGGGGTCGGCGGCCCGGGCTCTACATGCCCTTGAAGACCACCCTCCAGATCTTTCCGTGGAGGTCGTCGGAGACGTAGAGAGAGCCGTCCGCGCCCATCGCGAGCCCCACGGGGCGCGCGGACGTCGCGACGTCCTCCGTGCGGAAACCGTCCGCGAAGACCTCCCAGTCGGTTGAGAAATCCGCGCCGTCCCTGGGGACGAATACCACCTTGTATCCCTCCTGAGGCAACGGCGCCCGGTTCCACGAGCCGTGGAAGGCGATGAAGGCCCCACCACGGTAGTGCGCGGGGTACTGGGTGCCCGTGTAGAACTCCAGGTCGTCCGGCGCCCAGTGACCCGGGAAGCCGATGATCGGCATGTTCTTGTCGCCACAGCGCCCGATCTCGTGGCCGTCCCCCCCGAACTCCGGTCCGAGCACCTTCTGCTTCGTTTCGGGATCGAAGTAGCAGTAAGGCCAGCCGAAGTCGGCTCCCTCCTCGATCCGCACGAACTCTTCGCCCGGCTTTTCCGCGCTCTGTTCGACCGTGTAGAGGTCAGGCCACAGGTCGTGGAGTTGGTCGCGGCCGTGCATGACGCCGTAGAGAACGCCCGAGCCTGGGTCCTCGCGCAGCGCCACCGTGTTCCTCAGGCCCGTCGCGAAGCGTGTCCCGTCGGCCTCCTTCTGGCCGGTGCGGGTGGCGTCGAAGCGCCAGATCCCCGCGCGAGTCTCGAGCTGGGGGCATGGATCCTGGCCCGGTGAACCCGCCGTGCGGGTCTCCGCCTGACATGCGTTGGAGGGGGAGCCGATATTCACATACAAGCTGCCGTCGTTGCCCAGCGCGATGCTCTTGGCCGTGTGGTTGCCGGTGTCCGGGAGGCCCGAGACGATCGTGTCCGGCGGGCCGGACGGGGTCATGGAGCCGGCGGAGAATGGATAGCGCAGCACCGCGTCGTCCGGAGAGAAGTAGACGTACCCATCCGCGAGCAGAACGTCGTTGCCCCCGTTCACCCCCCACTTCTCCATCGTGTTCGGGTGTCCGTCACCGTTGGTATCGCGCAGTACCGCCACGCCTCCCGTGATCATGGGCGCGTTGCGGCCGGCGCGCATGTTCCGGAGCGCGACGAAGATGTCGCCATTGGCGGCCACCGTCAGATGGCGCGCTCCCGGAAGACTGTCGACGACCACGATCGCGCAGAAGCCGTCCGGGAGGGTCAGCCCGCCATTGTCCGGGGCGCACTGCGCCGCCAGCGGCGAAGGCGTCGCCGCGGCTTGCACGTCGCTCGCGGGGCCGGAAGACGCGTCCTGGGATGGGGCGCAGGCGGCCAGTGCCATGAGGCCCAGGGACGCCGCGGTGGCGAGAAGGCGGCTGCTGCTTGGCATGGTACTCCTCCGGCGGGTGGCTTCTGATGGTGCACCCGGACGATCTGGAGGCACCGGGCGGGCG
>JBBSOM010000514.1:0-3368 GCA_038259715.1 Longimicrobiales bacterium | reverse complement strand
GACGTGCGCTGGGTCTCGTGCAACATCTTCTCGACGCAGGACCACGCGGCTGCCGCGGTCGCGGTCGGACGCGACGGTACCGTGGACGACCCGAAGGGCATCGCGGTTTTTGCGTGGAAAGGCGAGACGCTCGAGGAGTATTGGTGGTGCACTGAGCAGGCGCTCGAATGGCCGGACGGCTCCGGGCCCGACCTGATCGTGGACGACGGCGGGGACGCGACGCTTCTCATCCATCGGGGTGTCGAATTCGAGGACGCCGGCCGCGTGCCGGATTTCGACGAGGCCGACGATCCGGAGGAGTGGGGCGTGATCCTCGAAGTCCTGCGCCGGAACCTGGCCACCGACGGCCAGAAGTGGCACCGGGTCGCCGAAGCGATGATGGGCGTCTCCGAAGAGACGACCACGGGCGTGCACCGGCTCTATGAGATGGAGAAGAAGGGCACCCTGCTCTTCCCCGCCATCAACGTCAACGACTCGGTCACCAAGTCGAAGTTCGACAACCTGTACGGGTGCCGGCATTCGGTGGTGGACGGATTGAACCGCGCCACGGACGTGATGCTGTCGGGCAAGCAGGCCCTCGTGTGCGGCTACGGTGACGTGGGCAAGGGGTGCGCGCAGGCGCTCAAGGGCCAGGGCGCGCGCGTCGCCATCACCGAAATCGACCCGATCTGCGCGTTGCAGGCCGCCATGGAAGGATACCAGGTGGTGCGTCTGGAAGACGTCGTGTCGAAGACCGACATCTTCATCACCTCGACGGGCAACCGCGACATCATCACCGCCGAGCACATGGGCCGCATGAAGGACAAGGCCATCATCGCCAACATCGGCCACTTCGACAACGAGATCGACATGGCCGGCCTCAAGAAGACCGCCGGGGTGACGCGGATCAACATCAAGCCGCAGTATGACGAGTTCGTGTTCCCGGACGGGCACTCGGTGCTGGTCCTCGCCGAGGGTCGGCTCATGAACCTCGGGTGCGCGACCGGTCATCCCAGCTTCGTCATGAGCGCGAGTTTCACCAACCAGGTGATCGCGCAGATCGAGCTGGCCACGAATTCATCCGCGTATGGGCGGCAGGTGTACGTCCTTCCGAAGAAGCTCGACGAGAAGGTCGCTCGACTCCACTTGGCGCAGCTTGGCGCGGACCTGACCGAACTGTCCGACCAGCAGGCCGAGTACATCGGCGTGGAAAAGGAAGGACCCTACAAGGCGGACCACTACCGGTATTAGAGGGGCGGCGTTGCAACCCGGTGCCCCGATCCTGCGTAGGGCGGCGGGTACCCGGTGGCTGAGCCACGCCGAGCAGAACCCACTCCAACCCACACGACGACCATGTCGCCGAAGAAAACCATCCTCAAAGAACTCGCGCGAGCCCACGAACAGAGCGCAGAGACGACCTTCACCCGCCCAGCGGCGATCGCCGGCTTCTCCCGGGAACCCGGGAAGTACCAGAAGGCCGTGAACGAGCTGCTTCAGGCTCGCCTCATCGAGGGGCGCAAGGACTCCGAGGGCCACATGACCATCGCGGTCAACGCGAACCGACTGGGGGAAGTCCGCAAACAGCTCCGTCCGGCGTGGTCCCATCCGGCCCTGTGGTCGGTGGTGCTGCTCGCGGCCGCGGCGGGCGCTATACTGCTGATGTAGGCCGGAGCGGGGCTATGAGCGAAGGCCGCGCCAACGCTTCCCTGGAGGTGCGGGTCCCTGTCTCATGAAAATCGTCAGACTGTTTTCACTGTTTCCGGCACTTGTCGCCGCCGTGCTCGCCACTGCTCCGCTGTCCGCGCAGACCAACAGCGTCCTGGCGGGCACGGTGGTGCACGCCACGTCCGACGAGCCGATCCCCGGGGTGATCCTGCGCATTACCGGGACGAGCGCGTCGGCGGTATCGGATGCCGAGGGCCACTTCGTGCTCCGGGGGCTGCCCGTCGGCCCACAGACGCTCGAGGTCCAGCATCCCGAATACGGCGAGCATTCCCTCGCCGTGTCGGTCAGTCGGTCCGACGAGCACTTCTCGGTTATGGTCCATCTCGCGTCCGACGGGATGACCGTGGAACTTCTCGATGCAGACGCGGCCCCCTCCGCCACCGCGGCGCCGAGCATTCCCGTCACGGTCGGTGACGAGCTCGGCCTTCAGCCCGTCACGGGCCCGGCGGTAGCCGGCGGGACCGTGGTCGACCGGGAGCGCATCCGCCAATTGGCGGCGAGCAGCCGGAACGTGGGCGACCTGATTCGCCGGGCGGTCCCGACGCTCCAGGTGCGAGAGAGCGAGGTGGTCGGCAACTCGCTGTGCCTCGAGTTCCGGGGAACGAGCGCGCGATCCATGAATCTGGCGCGCACGTCCGAGAGCTGCCACGACCCTGCCGTATACGTGGATGGCATCATGCTCAGCGACCCCACGGCGGGGTACGCGATGACGTCCATGGAGAGCGTGCAGTGGATCCAGGCCATCCCACCGGGTCAGGCTGGGGCCCAGTTCGGGCAGTCCACCTACGGCGTCATTCTCATCGCCACGACGAACGCGGCACTGCGCCCGGACGCGCAGTCCGCCGGTTCGGGCATGTTCGTGCGTTCCTCCCGAACCAGTTTCGACTGGGAGCAGGACCCGAACGGTCACCATTTCCTGCGCGCCTTTCTGGGGGCGGCGGCCGGAAACGCCGCCGGCCTCGCCGCCGGTCTCGCCGCGGGGCGGCACTGTGTGTACGTCGAGGACGTCACGAATGAGGTCGCCACTCGCTGCAGCAGAGCGGGCGTCGCCGGCGTAGGGCTGGTTGCCTTCGCCCTCCCGGCCATGGGCAGCGCGCTCGGGGCGCACATCGGCGGAGGCTCGAGCGTGTCGGTCGGACGGTGGATTCCGGCCCTTGTCGGCGCCGGTCTGGCCCTGTTTCCGGGCTACGCGTACTCTTTGAGCACGGTGGGCGACGGCGTCCGGACGAGCAATGCCGCGGGGAAGGCCTTCCTGATCGTCGGCACACCCCTGGTCACCGCCCTGGCCGACCGGCTGTTCCGGAAGCTGCGCGCCCGCTGAGCGCCCCGGGGCGCATGACCCGGAGATGACACGCGGTGGGGACTTCGGCGTATTCACATGGAAGGGTGACGCCGACCGCGCACCCACGCACCCTCCCCCAGGCGTCCTCCATGTCTGGATCGACCCGTTGATATGAACCCACGCGTATTTGCCTCGACCGGGGTCTGGCAGACCCTGCTGGCGATGGCACTTCTCGCGTGCGCCCCGGCCCACGTCCGCGGGCAGCGGACGGTCGACGTGCCGGGCTCCGTGGTGGACGTCGCCACCGGACGCGGCATTGCCGACGTGGTTCTCCGCGTCGAGGGCACCGACGTATCGGCGGCGAGCGACGACCAGGGGCATT
>JBBSOM010000513.1:0-3372 GCA_038259715.1 Longimicrobiales bacterium | reverse complement strand
GAGCCGTGGGTAGAGGTGGTCCACGGTACGCAGATGCTCGGCGAGCTCGGGGCGGATGTCCTCTTCACGTTGGTATACGTTGACCACCTTCATCCGATTGGTCTGCTCGTTCTTGAGCACGTAGAGGGCGGCCCTGTTGAGAACGGAGATGTCGTCGCCTCGCGTGAAGTAGACGACCTGATTCGCGTTGATCTCCTCGATCTTCCGGTAGACCGTTCGCTTGATCCAGTCGTTGGCGGCCGTGAGATGGTCGATCGCGGTGCGTGACACGAAGAGCACCGCGCGCAGGATCTCGAGGCGCAGGAACATGACCGCGATGGCCGCCAGCCCGATGATGTAGTAGGTGGCGAACACCTCGACGTTGAGCGGGTCGAGCAGGATGTTGCCGACCAGCCCGATGAGGACCGCGATCAGGGCGACGATGACCGTGGGCCAACTCGCGCGCGTGGCGCGAGGAAGCCGGCCCCGCGTCTTCTTGAGCAGCATGTTTCCGATGGCGTACAGCGCCATGACGCTGAGGAACGACAGCGTGTAGACGCCGGCCAACGTTTCGATGTTGCCGTCGGTCACGAAGAGGATCGACGTGCACAGCGCAAAGAAGCCGAGGATGATCCAGTGGTTGGTCTTCCGCCACGCGTTCTCGGCGAGCAGCCGCTGCGGCAGGCATCGGTCGAGCGACATCCGCCGCACCAGGCCGGTCACGCCGACGTAGCTGGTCAGCACGGCACCGGACAATACGAGGACGGCGTCCAGGCTCACCCACCAGCCGAGCGAGGGCCCGAACGACAACGTGCCCATCTGGGCCAGCAGGTCCTGGGGCACTTCCTGGATCGTTGCCAGCGGAAGCAGGCCGAGCGCGAGCAGCGCGATGAGCGGATTGAAGATGGCCACCGCGCCCCACATGTTGCGCAGCGTCTTGGGAAAGACCCCCTCCTTCTGCTCCTCGATGAAGTTGGCCGAGCTCTCGAAGCCGCTGATTCCGAGCATCGCCGCAGCAAAACCGTAGAAGAGCGCGCTCAGCAAGCCCCGCGGGCTCGGCATCGCCCAGTTCTGCATCAGGAGGTGAGGGTTGCGCACCACCGCGAAGCCGGCCACCGCCGCGAGCACGGTGAGGGTGGCCAGGTGCAGCAGGAAGATGCCCAGCGCCACCGCTGCCGACTCCGTGATCCCGACGATGTTCAGGAATGCGAAGAGGCCGAGCACGCCCACCGTGGCTCCGATCACGTTCAGCCCACCGTAGAGGTTCTCGGCGTAGTGCATGGCCTCGTTGGCGCTGATGACCGCCGTGGCCACGTAGGAGAGCAGGGTCAGCACCGCTGCGCCGGCCGCCACGCGCTTGCCGGTGGTGTTGAGCAGCACCGTATAGCTGCCGCCGTTGAGTGGGAGCGCGCTCCCCACCTCGGCGTAGATCTTCCGGAACAGGTAGAGCACGCCCGCCACCACCACCAGCACGATCGGCGCGAGAGCACCGGCCTGTGCAGCGCACAGCGCCGACACGTAGAGCACGCTGGACGTGATGTCGTTGCCGCAGATCGCGGTCGCGCGCCAGGCGCCGAGCGTATGTTTGTGCGGTTGATCGAGGCGGGAGACGTGGGTGGGGCCGTTCTCCAGGTCGATGATCTTCGTGGACTCGCCCCAGCCGGCGAAGTCCCAGGGTTCGGCGACGGTCGTGCTTTGGGGCATCGCAACTCCATTGGGGGTCAGGGTCCGACCCTCGAGACCGGAAGGTCACGAGGGTGGCTACGACACTAACGTCACGCAACGTATCTCGTGGCCACGAAGGTCGGCAACGAAGGCAACCCTGCGGTTCACCCACGAACCTGTCTCCCAGGCTGGACACTCCTGTCTCCGTCAGGCGACGGTCTCCATTCGCCGTCCTGGGATCGCGGGCAGACGTGGACGGCATACTTCGTGCGCCTACTGTTATCTTACGAACGAGGTGCGGCCACATCGGATGGGGACCACAACGATGGCGAACACGACCCGGGTGCGAATGTTGGCGCTTTGTGCGCTTCTCGGGCCCGCCGCCTGCGCCCACGTCGAGTTCAAGGCTCCCGGCGATCCCGTCGAGGAAGCTCGTCTCCGGATCTCCGACATCTCTTCCTCCGACGGAAATGTGGCCTGTGCAGCAGAAAGGGTCGAGAGGGATCGCGGCTACGCCGCATCGCGGAGCGAGGGGACCACGTACGAGTCGAGCGGACGTCGGGTGTGGCTCCACAACGAGGCCGCAGGGATGAATCTTTCCCAGGCCTCGACCCAGCTCTCACAGGCCTACGAGAGCGGCAAGGCCGCCGCCGCGGATCAGCGCGCGGGAATGCCCGGCGCGCAGCACGCGGCCTCTCTGGCAGCGGCACAGTACGACGCGACGTTGGCGGCCATCAGTACCTCGAGCAGGGCAACCCGAGGCAGGGGCCACAGCGCCGAGGAGGCGTTGGCTCGCGCCCAATACGCCACGGTGTGGGCAGACTTCTTCGAGACCGATCCCGAGAGTGAAGCCCGGGGTCAACTCCTGGACTGGCTCACGTCGCGGTCCGTGCAGAACCTGGAGATGCTTCGGGGCTACCACACCGACTTCCGTGATGCCCTGAAGCAGCCCTGCAACTGAGCGGTGGTGGCCTACGCTCGATCCCACACTCCGTGCCACGCTGACCCACCTCGCTGAAGAGGGCTGGGACCACTGGGCACGCTTCGACGGAGAGGTACGGAGCCGCCGCTGGCACTCGTTCGTGCCCGCTGAATACGAGCGCGTTCTCGAGGCACTGCTCGCGCTCCGGCGCCCCGGTCTCCGCTTCCTCGAATGGGGCTCGGCGACGGGCGTCATCACGATCATGGCCGACCTCCTGGGCTACGAGGCGTACGGTATCGAACTGGACGAGAGCCTGGTCGACGTGTCCGTCCGTTTGGCGTCCCGCTACGGATCGGGGGCGCGTTTCATCGCGGGGAGCTTCCTGCCGGAGGGATACGCATGGCGCCCGCCGGACGGCGACGGGCGCCTGGGCACGGTGGGCGAAGGCCCCTCGGGCTATCTGAAAGCTGGACACGCGCTCGAGGACTTCGACCTTGTGTACGCCTATCCCTGGGGCGGCGAGGAAGGAATGATGCACGACCTGATGCGCGTGCACGGCGGACCCGACGGGGCGCTCCTCCTGCATCGTGTGTCGGGCGAGGTGGAGTTGTTTCGGAACGGGCGGCTCGAGGCCTGGCGTCCGCCCCCCGGCTGGACGGCCACCCCTCCCCTGGCGTAGACTGGACCCTTCGATTCCCCCGTCGGTGGACATTCAATGGGCCCAGGCCGGTACTCGATCCTCAGCGGTTCAGGCAGCTATCTGCCGAGCCGGATCGTCGAGAACCGTTCGTTCGTGGACAACGCGT
>JBBSOM010000512.1:0-3373 GCA_038259715.1 Longimicrobiales bacterium | reverse complement strand
CTGGTGGGGGTGCTTGGGCTACTGGCCCTCATCATCTCGGCGGTGGGGCTCGCCGGCGTGCTCTCCTTTCTGGTGAGCGAGCGGACCGCGGAGATTGGCATCCGCATGAGCCTGGGAGCGGACGCGCGGCAAGTCCTGGGCATGGTGCTCTGGGACGGCGGGCGTCTGCTGGCCGCCGGGAGCGCGTTGGGCCTGGTGGGTTCGATGTTGGTGACGCGACTCCTCCAGGGGCTGCTCTATGGGACCGAGGCTGCCGACCCGCGCACGCTGGCGGCTGTGCTCCTGCTGATGACCGCCGTCGGGCTGGCGGCGACGGTGGGTCCGGCGATGCGCGCCGCACGGGTCGATCCCCTGAAGGCGATACGGAAGGAGTGACGCCCATGACCGCGCACTGAGCCGTCCGACGCTCGCGTGACTCGCACCCGCGAAGCGTCGCATGACAGTCGCCCGAACGTTGCAGCTGAAACGCGTGTGCCGTCGGTGAGGTAGGGTCGCGACCCCAAGGGGATAAGTCCGGACTGGCTATCCACACCGTGACTGATTATCATTCACATCATGGTGAGCCAACCGCTTCCTCGACTTCTCACCGCCACGGTCCAGCGCGTCGCCCAGACCATGCCCGTCGTGGTGGTCACGGGTGCGCGGCAGACCGGAAAGAGCACCCTGGTCGCGGATCTGCTGCCGGGCCGTCGCGCCTACCACACCCTGGACGATCTGGACGTCCGGGCACTCGCGGAGCGCACGCCGGATGAGTTGGTGGGACGCCCGGGTCCCATGGCGCTCGACGAGGTGCAGCGGGTGCCGGACCTTCTGCTGGCGGTGAAGCGCGCCGTGGACCGCGACCGGCAGCCCGGTCGCTTCATCCTCACGGGCTCCGCCAACCTCCTCCTCATGCGGTCCGTGTCCGAGTCCTTGGCGGGCCGAGCCGCGTACACGTCCCTCTGGCCCATGACGCGACGAGAAAAGTCGGGCCAGGGACGTGCCGGTGTTTGGTCCGATCTCCTCGATCATCCTTGCGAGCGTTGGCCTGAACTCCTGACTGCTTCCGATCCGGAGCCGGTGGACTGGCGTTCGCTCGCCAGTGAAGGTGGGTACCCGGTCCCTGCAGTCGAGTACACTGACCCCACGGATCGTGCGATCTGGTTCGATGGCTACATCCGGACCTACCTGGAGCGTGACCTTCAAGACCTCTCGGCCATCGACAACCTGGTCGACTTCCGACGCCTCATGGGGGCCGCCTGCCTGCGCCTCGGGCAACTGGTCAACCAGACGGAGTTGGGGCGTGACGTCCAACTCCCGCAGCCGACCGTGCGCCGCTGGCTGAACCTGTTGGAGGCATCCTACCAACTCGTTCCCCTCCCGGCCTACGCTGTCAACCGCACCAAACGGTTGATCAAGACCCCGAAGGCATACTGGTCCGACACGGGCCTCGCCCTGCGACTTGCCGGTATCACGGATCCGACCGGCGCCCATCTGGAGAACCTGGTCCTGTCCGATCTGCTTGCGTGGCGTGACGCGGCCGTGCTCGATCGTCCGGGACTGTTCTACTGGCGAACGGCAACCGGCGAGGAGGTGGACTTCGTGGTCGAGCGAGGGCCGCTCCTCCTGGGGATCGAGGTCAAGTCCACGACCCGCCCTCGAGCGACCGACGCCAAGCACCTCCGGACGTTCCGTGACGAGTACGGGGACGCGGTGCATGGATGTCTCTTCCTGCATGCAGGCGAGGAGGTGGAATGGCTCGGCCCACGGATCCTCGCGGTGCCGTGGTGGCGGTGCCTCTGACGACTCGGGGTTCTCGCGCCAATGAGGGCTCACCACTCCACCTCCTGCACCTCCCGCCACGGTAGCACGTCCACGTCGCTCCGCCGCTGGCGACCGTCGCCGCCGTAGACCAGCCGCGCCGTGATCTCGCGATAGGCACTTTCGTCGCCGTCGGCCCGTCCCTCCATGAAGCGCCGCAGGGCGGCCAGGTGCTCGGTGGCGACGGTGGCGCCGGACTTCATCTCCACGGCGAGCAACCGTTCGCCGGCCTCGACGAGGAGGTCGATCTCGTCGCCCCTCGTCTCCCGGAGGTGGAAGAGGTCGGCGGGGAGTCGGGCGTGGAGCCTCGCCTTCCGCACCTCGGACGCGACCCACGACTCGAACACGGCCCCACGAAGCGGGTGCGTGCGGAGCTGGTCGGGGCTGCGGATGCCCAGAAGGTGGCAGGCGAGCCCCGAGTCGACGAAGTGGAGCTTGGGGGTCTTCACCACCCGTTTCCGGACGTTCCGGACCCACGGCGGGAGGCGGAAGACGACGAAACTCGCCTCGAGGATTCCGATCCACGACCGGACCGTGGGGTGGCTGACCCCCACGTCGCCGCCTAGGCTGGAGAAATTGAGCTCCTGGCCCGTGCGGCCGGCAGCGAGACGGAGAAAGCTGGTGAACGCCTCCAGATCCATCACCTGAACGACCTGTCGCACGTCTCGCTGGACATAGGTGGCCACGTAGTCCGCGAGCCAGCGGGCGGGCTCCAGCCCTCGGTCCTGGATGCGGGGGTAGCCGCCCGTCCACACCACCGTCCACGGGTCGTCGGGAGGGGGGGCGAAGCGGGCGATCTCGTCCAGGGAGAGGGGGAGCAGGTGGAGGAGCGCGACCCGCCCGGCGAGGGACTGGCTGATGGCCTCGGAAAGGCCGAAGTGCTGCGAGCCGGTGAGGATGAAACGTCCCGGCGTGGGATCCGCGTCCACCGCCTCCTGCAGGTAGGAGAAAAGCTCCGGCGCTCGCTGCACCTCGTCCAGCACGACGGGGCCGGGGTACTGCGCCAGGAATCCCCTGGGGTCGGACGTGGCGAAGTCCCGCACGTCCAGGGGCTCGAGACTCACGTACGCATGGGCGGGAAAGCAGGCCCGGCAGAGGGTCGTCTTGCCCGACTGCCGGGGCCCCGTTACCGCGACGACGGGCATCTCGGTGGCGGCATCTCGCAGCGGCCGTTCCAGGTTTCGGCGGATCATGCACGGATTGTAAATCACATTTACAGTTGGTGCAAATTCTCTGGATTCCACGAAGAACGAAGTCGCCATCGAAGCCATCGAGCTGAGCTACTCGGCGTAGTGGGGCCCGCCCGGGGGTCGCGGATTCCCTTACCTACCGGATGGGTACGCGGACCGAGAGCTGGTGCGTCATGACCGTGGCGTCCTGAAGGGTCAGAGGTCCGCGAGGCGCCACGATGAAGTCCGAGAGGGCATCGGCTCGTGCCTCGGCCTGCGGCGTGAGCTGCACCCCTGGCTGCCCGGTCCCACTGGTCAGGCGTCCCGCGTAGCGCAGCTCCAGCGAGGAGAAGGTGAACGTCGCGCCGACAGACGGCGTCCACTCCATCCAACCCTCGTCCTGG
>JBBSOM010000511.1:0-3374 GCA_038259715.1 Longimicrobiales bacterium | reverse complement strand
GATTATCTGGCCTTGAAGGGCGAAACGACGCGTCCGTTCGGAAGCCTGTTTACGCCGGACGGCTACTTCTGGGATGAAAACACTCATCACACCAAGCTGTCGTTGGACTACGCCGGTTCGTACCAGAACTCGTTCGGCGAGAAGCTGGCGTCGACGTTCAGTTGGGGTGGTCAGGTGTTCAAGGACAAACACCGGTGGACCGAGTGGGACGTCGCGAAGTTCGCGGGACCGGGCCGTCCGACCATCGAGTCGGGCGCCGAGATCACGTCCCGCTCCGAGGTGAACGTCGCACAGTCGAGCGCGGGCTTTTTCTTCCAGGAAATGCTCGGCTGGGAGGACCATCTGTTCGTGACGCTCGGCTTGCGCGTGGACGGCAACAGCGCGTTCGGAGGCAACTTCGGTCTGGAGAAGTACCCGAAGGTGAGCGTGGCATGGGTGCTGTCGGACTACGACTGGTTCCCGACCAGCGCCATCGAGACGTTCAAACTGCGTGGCGCGATCGGTGAATCGGGCAAGGCCCCGACGCCGTTCGCCAGCCTGCGGACGTGGAGCGGGATTGGTCTCGAAGGGCAGCCGGGCTTCACGCCGGGCTCGCCCGGCAACGAGGACGTCGGCCCGGAGCGGACGAGGGAAACCGAGTTCGGCTTCGACCTGTCGGCGTTCGACGGCCGCATCGGGCTCGAGACCACGCACTACTTGGCCAAGACGACCGACGCGCTCGTGGGCATCGACCTGCCGGCATCGAACGGCTTTCTGGAGAATCGCCTGACGAACGTCGGCGCCTTGCAGAACAGCGGGTGGGAGTTTCAGGTGACCGGCGCGCTGGTGCGCACCAGCAGCATCGAATGGCGGGCCCGAGCGAACATTTCGCTCCAGAACTCCAAAGCCATCCAGGTCGACGAGAATCCGGAGATCGACGGATCGAGTTGCATCTACGTCGGACTGTACTCGAACATCTGTGAAGGCGAGAGGATTCCGGTGCTCCGCGCCAAGCGGATCATGAATCCGGACGCGTTCGCGGATCCGGTGATCGTCGCCGACACGACAATAGGGCCCACCTATCCGACCCGTTTGATCGGGCTGGGTACGACGGTGGACGTTGGTTCGAGCCTGCACCTCGACGCGTTGATGGAAGGCCAGTTCGGGCACTACCTGCCGAACTACACGGGCTACCAGGACGCGCGTCGTGGCTCCTGGTTCCCGTGCTTCGGTATCCAGGACAAGATGATCGCGGCCCGGCGTGGCGACGCGACGGCGCTGAACGACGTGACCGCCCTCGACCGCGCACGCTGCGCGATCAAGAGCGCGAGCAGCACGATCAACAAAGGATACGGCTACGACTCCGACTGGTGGATCGAGAAGGCGGACTTCTGGCGCCTGCGCTCGGTCTCGCTGTCCTACGACCTCCCGGAGAGCTTCGTGAGTTGGGGACGGGGCGCGACGGTCACGCTGGCCGCGCGCAACCTGCTCACGATCACGGACTACACGGGCACCGACCCGGAGGTACAGGACTTCGCCGACCAGACCGGAAACCAGCAGGGAGGCGGCGAGTTCGGACGACGGGACTACTACAACATTCCGAACCCGCGCACGTACAGCCTGTCCATCCGCGTTAGCTGGTAGGGGAGACGAATCCAATGACAAACAAGACGAAAGCACTCCGGATCGTCGCCCTCGCGGCCATCGTCGGGTCCGGCGCTTGCTCGGATCTCCTGACCGTGGAGAGCCCGGGGCGAATCTCGGATGCGGATGTTCAGACCAAGGACGCGATTCCCGGTCTGGTGACGGGCGTGCAGTACAACCTCAGCGGGGCGGTGAATACCAATCTCGAACTCATGGCGGTGGCCTCCACGGAGTTGTACCACGGGGGCAGCTACGACTGGGCCGACATTCCCCGGGGCGTCATCAACTACGACGATCCGTATCAAGGGGGGAGTTGGAGCCAGACCCAGCAGGCGCGTTGGGTCGCCGAAGATGCGGTCGCGAAGCTGACCGAAGAAATGGACGCGGGCGAGTCCGCGAAGAGTCCGTACGTGGCCCGGTCCTACATCTACGGTGGATACGCGAACCGGATCCTGGGTGGGAGTTGGTGCTCGAGCGTGATCGACGGTGGGCCGGAAATCCCGAACACGGATCACTTCCAGCGAGCGATCGACGAGTTCACCGCGGCGTTGCCGATTGCGCAGGCGTCGGGCAACAACGACCTGGTGAGCGCGGCCTATGCGGGGCGTGCCCAGGCGAAGCTACTGCAGGGGGACTGGCCGGGCGCCGCGGCGGACGCGGCACAGGTGCCGGCCGACTTCGTGTTCTATGCCGAGATCGATATTGAACTGGGTAACAACCTGGCGTACGAGACCCACAACCGGAACGAGTACACGGTGTTCGACACGTACATGGAGCCGCACCCCGACGATGCGCGGGCGCCGTGGGTGATCCCGCGCAACGCCGATGGATCGATTGAGAACGGCGCCAATGGGTCGACGCCGCACTACCGTCAGGAAAAATTTCCGACGCAGGACAGCGATGTTGCCCTGTCGAAGGGCACGGAAATGCTTCTGGTCCAGGCGGAGGCCGCGCTGCAGTCGGGCGGCGCCGGCATCGCGGCGGCGTACAACTTCATGAACCAGGCCCGTGACGTGTACAAGATGGCGCACCTGACGCCGGCCGCCGATATGGCCGACGCGTACGCGGACCTGCGTTTCGAGCGTGGCGCCACGTTGTGGCTGGAGGGCCGTCGCTTCGAGGATGAACGCCGATGGTTCGCCGCGACCGGTGCGGCGCACGACGACACGCTCGCGGGGCGGGCCGTGTGCCTTCCGATCCCGAAGGCCGAGAGATTGGCGAACTCGAACCTTCATCCCTGATCGGGAGTAGGAAGGATCCATCCAGGCTGGGACGTGCGGGGGTGGCTTCGGCCGCCCCCGCACTGTTCTTGTGCCTGATGGGTGGTTCTCGTCTCGCGCTCTCAGGAGGTTGGATAGGATGGTTCTGAAGCGACTGGCGCTCCTGGCACTGATGGCGTCTACGGGGGGGTGCTACGAGTACCGTTCGGTCCGTCCGGCGGATGCGGCGCTCGACACCCGGGTGCGCGCCACGATCTCGGCCTCGAAGGTGGAGGACCTCGCGTCCGTCCTGCCCGAGGCGACCCCCACCGTGACCGGGAGGTTGCTCGAGCGCACTCCCGACTACGTGATGCTCGAGGTGCCGATCTACGATCCGACGGCGGGGATGTCCCGGGAGGCCTTGCACAACCGGATCAAGATCGGCATCGACGATCTGGTCTCGCTTCAGACGCGGACGCTGAGCAAGTGGAAGACGGGCGTGGCGGTCGGGGTGATCGTGGCCGCGGCGTCCAGCACATGGCTCGTCCTTTC
>JBBSOM010000510.1:0-3376 GCA_038259715.1 Longimicrobiales bacterium | reverse complement strand
CTCATGGGAACGATGTTGGTGAAGGCCGCCTCGCGGACCCCGGGCACCGACGCCACGCGCTCACGGATCTGTTCCTGGAGGCCGACGACGTCGAAGCCGGTCGTCGCGCTCAGGCCCGGAAACGAGATCGGCAGCGTGAGCACGTCGTGAGGGTCGAAGCCCGGGTCCACCGCGCTCAGCGAGACGAAGGATCGCATCAGCAAGGTGGCGCAGGTGAGAAGCACGAACGAGAGCGCCACTTCGCCCACCACCAACGAGGCACGCACCCGGGCACCCCGCCGCGTCCCTCGACTCCGCCCGACGCCTCCCATGTCCACGGATAAGCGTCCGGGTGGGGTGGTCAGGGCGGGAAAGAGTCCGAACAAGATCCCCGCCAGCGCCGTGATGAGGAGCGTCACGCCGAGCACCCGTCCATCGAGGGAAACCTCGTCCATGCGGGGGATGTTCGCCGCCGCCAGTCCTCGAAGGGCCGACATTCCGCTCACGGCCACGACCAGGCCGGCCGCGGCGCCGAGCACGGCCAACAACAGGCTCTCGATCAGGAGCTGGCGCGTGATCCGCCCACGCGATGCGCCCAGCGCGGCCCGCACGGCCATCTCGGCGCGGCGTTCCCCCGAGCGGGCCAACAACAGGTTGCCGACGTTGGCGCACGCGATGAGAAGCACGAGGGCCACGGCGCCCAACAGGGTCAGGAGCGCGGGCCGTGCCGAGCCCAACACGACCGTTTGCAACGGCTCCACCAGGGGGTACCAGTCCTGGTTGGTTTCCGGGTACGCGGCCTCCAGCCGGGCGGAGACGGCGTCGAGGGCGCGCTGGGCCTGGGCACGGTCGACGCCCGGCCGGAGCACGGCCAGCGGTCGCAGGAAGTGCGAGGCCCGGGACTGGTAGTCATCGTGGCCGAACAACAGGGGCCGCCACACGTCGACGTCGTCCTGGATGCCGAGCCGAGCCGGCAGCACGCCGATGATGGTGTTGGCCTCGCCACTCAGGCGGATCGTGCGCCCGATCACGTCGGGGTCGCTCCCGTAGAGCCGCTCCCACACCCCATGCGAGATCATGACCACGTCGGTGCTCGCGGCGCGCGTTTCCTCGGGTGTGAAGGACCGGCCGAGCACGGGAGCCAGACCGAGGGCCTCCAGGAAGTCGGATGTGCAGGACCGCTCGCCCAACTCCTCCGGCTGGTCCCCTCCGTCGTACACCACCCGGTTCGAGAAGCTCGAGTACGCCGCGAGAACCTCGAAGACCCCTCCGGTCGCACCCCGGTAGTCCTCGAAGTCCGGCGGTGAGACGCTGGCGATGGGCCGACCCTCGTAGATACGACCCCACATCCAGAGCAGCCGGTCGGCGTTGGGCATGGGGAGCGGGCGGAGCACCACCGCGTCCACCACGCTGAAGACCGCCGTGTTCGCACCGATGCCGAGGGCAAGCGTGGTCACGGCGATGGCCGTGAAGGCCGGACGTTTCGCCAGCGTGCGCAAGCCGAAGCGCAGATCCTGCAGCACCGTGTCCATGTTCCATTCCTCCCCGAGGATCCAGAGGGCGTGGGGGAAGGCTCCGACGCAATGCGCCAGCAACCCCACTTGTCCCCGCGACCCCGGATCGGTCCCCTCTCCCCCGTGAACGTGATGCCAGATCTCGGACGCCCACTCCTCCCGCCAGGCCGCCCGCCGCGACGCCGGGACGAGCACCGCCGCGAGGCCGACGAGGCCGCGCGCCAACCGCTCGGTCAGACCCATGCCCTCCCCGCCGGGACGCCCCTCCCCCCTCATGCGGAACCCGGCGACGGTTCCGGTTCCGGGGCGGTGGTCGGTGCCAACCCCAGGTGCCGAAGCCGCGCGCGCGCATCCTCGAGGGCGGACCGTCCCGCCGCCGTGAGTTCGTAGTTGCGCCTGCGAGGACGAGCGGCGGCGTGAGCCTCGACCGCATCCTCCCAGCTCGAGCGCACCAACGCGCGCCGTGCGAGGGCAGCCAGGGCAGGGTACACCGTCCCGCTGGGCAGCCCGGTGCGATCGATGATGTCGAATCCGTACCGGTGCCCGTCGGAGAGGGCCTGGAGGACGGCAATGGTCGCCGTACCCAGCGGCCTGGGGCTCATGGCGCACCTATGTAGATATTCTACGGTTGCTATGTAGAATAGCTACGTAAGACGAACGGCGTCAAGCAAGCCTCATTCCGAGCCTTCCGAGGCGACCGAGCCGTCCGAGGCGCCCGGGTCGTCGCCGCTGGTCAGGAGCCGTTCGGTAAAGTCGAGTCGTTCGGACAACGTCGACATCTCTGTCTGGACGGTAGAGAGCTCTTCCTGCATCGCTTCCACGCGATCGGCCAATTGATGTAGGCCCCCCTCGCCTGTGGCCTTGGCCTCGATCTGACGAATACGGTGGAGGAGGTACGACAAAATGCCCATCATTGCCGCGCTGCCGACGACCGCGGCAAATACGATGAGCAGGGCTGTCAGACTAGAGATCACGTGCCCCCTCCAAGGGGTTTGGTAAGGCTCAATCCAACTCCGGAACTACCCCCCCAACAAGTCCAATTGTCCGTCGTCGGGGCCGTCGCTTTGTCCGTCGTCGGGCCGGTCGTCGGGCCCGTCCCGCAGCAACGGCACATCGGCGGGTTCCCCGCCGCCACCCTGCGTGCGCGTCACCTCCACGATCCGGTCGCCCTTGCCCAGCTTGAGGATCCGTCGCCCCTGCGAGCGCCGCTTCAAGAGCGGAATGTCCTCGGCGGCCACACGGCTCACCTGTCCGCCGGCCGCGATCAGCATGATCTCGTCGGCGTCGAGGACCTCGAGCGCGGCCACCACCGGGCCCTCGCCTCCTGAGGACGACGTCACCAAGGTGCCCATGCCCCCGCGCTTCTGGAGCGGGAAGTCGCTGACCGGGATCCGTTTGGCCTGCGCGTCGTCCGTGACCGTGAGGATGTTCGCGTCCCGCCGGATCAGGATCATGCCGACCACGCGGTCGTCGCCCTCGATGCTCATGCCCTTCACGCCCTGCGCGGTCCGCCCGACCACGGGCACATCGGCCTCCGCGAAGCGAATCCCCCGTCCGGAGTCCGACAGCAGCATGATCTCGGCAAGGCCGTCCGAAAGCACCACGTCGCTGATCCGGTCGCCTTCCTTCGTACCCGCCGCGATGATCCCACCTGCCCGCGGGTTCCCGAAGTCGGTGAGCGCGGTGCGCTTGAGCACGCCTTTACGCGACAGGAAGACGAGGTAGCGGTCCTCGGTCCGGAGGTCGTCCACGGGGATCATGGAAACGATGCGATCCGCCCGGTCCGCACCCCCCAGCAACGCATAGACCGACTGCCCCCGCGACGAGCGCGCGCTTTCCGGCACGTCGAGCACCGGCAGGAAGTGGCAGTGGCCGCCTTCGGT
>JBBSOM010000509.1:0-3377 GCA_038259715.1 Longimicrobiales bacterium | reverse complement strand
GTGCCGGGCGGCTGTGGCCTGGAGGGCGCTGTCTCCGGACTCGATGCGCTGGATCGAGTCGAGCAACTCCTGTCCCGTTTCGGCTACGGCGTCCCAGGGACCCAGTGTGCCGGACCGGGCCCGGATCTCTCGAAGCGCCACCACGCCCCCCGCGACCGCCAGCCCGGCCGGCACGAGGACGACCGTGAGGATGGCCAGGAAGATGCGTCCCTGGAAACTACGGAAGCGGAACGGGAGCTTCACCATCGCGGTTGGAGATCCTTCGAGGGCGCATGGCTCGGGCCGTGCGTGAGGAGCACGTCAAAAAGTGACCCGTCCCCCGGAGCGGAGCAACGCCGCGGATGCCTTCAGGCTGCGAGGCGGCGCACGCATCGCGGGCAGAAGCGCCACCCAGGCTGCAGCGCCTCCCCGCAGGTACACGAGCGACGGCGGGGCCGTCCGCACCCGGGGCACGCCGCCGCCCCGAAGGGCACGTCGGTCCCGCATCGTTCACAGGGGAGCGAGGCGCCGGGATCGGCGTGCACGACCCGCGCGATCTCATGAGGCGTCGTCATTCCCTCGGCCACGGCACGGCGCGCGTCATCCGCCAGGCGCGCCATTCCAGCGTCGTGCGCCAGGGCGCGGAGCCTCGCGGTCGATGCACCACGCGTGATCTCGTCGCGGAGTGCGTCCGTGGTGGTGAGCACCTGGAAGATGCCCGTTCGACCGCGATATCCCTCGTCGCATCGATCGCAGCCGCATCCTCCACACGCATCACAGATGCGGCGCACCAGGCGCTGCGCGACCACCCCGGTCAAGCCGCCGGCGACCAGAAAGGGAGGTACGCCCATGTTGAGCAGTCGGGTAACGGCACCCGGCGCGTCGGTGGTGTGGATCGTGGAGAGAACGAGATGGCCGGTCACGGCCGCGGCCATCGCGATCTCGGCCGTCTCCCGGTCGCGGATCTCCCCCACCATCACCACATCCGGATCCTGGCGAAGGACCGACCGGAGCGCCTCCGGAAAGCCGAGGCCGGCGCGTCGATCGACCTGAACCTGGTTGGCGCCGTCGAGTCGATATTCGACCGGGTCTTCCAGAGTGACGACGTTCTGGCGCTCCCTGTCCAGCTCGGAGAGTGCCGCGAAGAGGGTCGTGCTCTTTCCGCTGCCGGTGGGCCCGGCCGCGAGCAGCACGCCCTCTCGGGACGAGAGCAACCGACGGATCCGGGGGAGGTCGCCGGCGGAGAACCCGAGTCCGTCCAGGGAGCGGGGAGCGCTCTCGGGGTCAAGGATGCGGACCACCGCCTTCTCTCCGCCGTTCACGGGCAGGGTCGATACCCGGAGGGTGAGCGAGCGGCCCGCATACTCGAGGGCGATGCGCCCGTCCTGGGCACGCCGGCGCACGGAGATGTCCATGCCGGCCATGACCTTCAGGCGCGAAAGCACTGCCTGACGGGCGGCGGCTGGGATCTCCAGGGCGCGACGAAGTACACCGTCCACGCGGTAGCGCACCCGGGCGTCGGCCCCGGTTTCCTCGACGTGGATGTCGCTGGCCCCGGCGTTCACAGCTTCGCTCAGCACCCGGTCCACGAGGCGCACTACCGGCGCGGATTGGACGGCGCGCTCGAGATCGTCCCGCGACGCATCCTCTTCGCGGTTCTGAAGCTCACGAGGTAGCGAAGCCACCAGGCCCTCGAGCGTCCCGCCATAGGCGCACTCCAACCCCTCTGTGATCGCGGCGACGGTCGCGACCTCGACCTCGACCCTTCGGCCTGTCTGGAACTGGAGGTCGTCCATGGCGCCGAGATCCAGTGGGTCCGCCATCGCCACGACCAGGCGTCGGGGCGCCAGGCGCAGGGGAAGCACGACCCGGGCCCTGGCGAGTTCCGGCTGCACGATACGGAGCGCATCTTCCTCCGTCCGCAACGGGGCAGCCGCGTACACGATGCCGAGTTGACAGGCCAGCGCCCGGGCCACGTCCTCGGAACGGGTGGCGCCCATGCGCACCAGCGCCTCGCCCAGGCGCACCCCCATCGCCCGTTGGGCGTCCAGGCCTTGTGCCAGCGTCTCAGGCGACACGGCCTGCGCATCCAGGAGGAGCTGTCCGAGGATCTTGGGTCGCGGTTTCACGCTGGGATGATCGCGACGAAGTCGGGGCGAACGGATGGCTGGCGGGGACTCGTCAGACGCCCACGCCCAGGTGTGTCAGCAGCGTCGGCGTGACATCGAGGAGGCTCGTCATCCGCTCACTCATCCACGAGGCACCCGGTCCGGCCGCGATCGTGAGTACCGGGTTGCGGGTGTGTTGCGCCGTTACGTCTTCGATGTTGCCGTGGTCGCTCGTGAGCAGGAGGGTGACGTCTCCAGGAAGCCCCGCGAGAACACCGGACAGGAATCGATCGACGCGCTCGAGGGCCGCGATGCACTCCGCCATATCTCCGCTGTGGCCCGCCGCATCGGTGGTATAGTGGGCGTAGAGGGTCAGGTCCGCCTCTGCCGCGATTCCCGCGAGATTGCGACCGGCTTCGTGCTCGCTCACCTCCGGTAGCCACTCGTGGCCCAGGTGCCGACGCCATCCGTCGTTCACGATTTCGCTGGAGACCGCGCGACCCGCACCGAGCGCCTCCTCGTGTCGGTCGAGGACCCCGGCTCCGCGCGCCGCGAGGGGCGGACCCGCCAGACGCCTGCCACCCCGAGGGCCGGGCCAACCGCGAGGATACGCATTCGCGAAGGCGACGGTGCGCCCGGCGTCACGGGCAAGCCGGAGCACGCTGTGGTTTTCGACCCGAGGGCGGAGCCGGACGGGCGTCCAGGGACCAAAGTGCCGGCCGAAGATCTCCGCCGCGTTGGAGCCGGTGAGGAGTGCGGCCTGACCGGTCCCGCTCTGCGGCGTGCCGTCGACGCCCAGGGTGGCGTCGAGGGGGAGGAGTACGCCGTGGGGGCTTCGCGTCCGTGCGTGTGCGCGCGTGGGTGGTTTCCCACCCGTCAGCTGCAGGAGGGTGGGGAGCATTTGTCCCGCCGCCACGAACGGATTCCTCTCCCCGTCCTCCTCCCCGATCCCCACGCCATCCAGGAAGATCAACAGCGCGCGGTTCCTTCGGCCCTGCACCGTCATCGACTTACGGTCCGCAGCCCCGTAGTGCCGATCCCGCATGGGCGGACTTCAACCGATGCCGAACCGTCGCAACATCCGTTGAACGGGTGTGCCGTCCGTCGGTACCAACGAGTGCCGGGCGCTCAGGATCGGAAGGGACCAACTCTCTGTGGCGGTCATTCCGCCGGGCGCAGATCCACCGTCACCTGGACCTGGATGTGCCCGATGTCCGCTCGCTCGCGTAGCGCATCGCGGATGCGGGGCTCGATCTTCTGGTAGGCGGCGAGAACCCCCTGCCGCAGCTC
>JBBSOM010000508.1:0-3378 GCA_038259715.1 Longimicrobiales bacterium | reverse complement strand
TGCTGCGCGTAGGCCGTGAGGCCGTGGCGCGCCAGGGTGATCTCCGAAGCCGTGCGGTCGTAGACCAGGCCGGTCCAACCCGGAAAGCTCCATGAAGACGTGCCCAGGCGCAGGCCCGCCGGGAGACGCTCGGCCGCGGCCGCCAGGTCGGGCGGCACCACGGCGGGGCCCACGCGTGCGACCCCCGGGGTGTCCGTGCCGTCGAAGAGTCCCAGCTGCAGATCCATGTTATGGAGGCCTGTTGAACAAGGGAGACGGTCCTGACGATGGGGTCTTGCGGCCTCAGGCAAGGCGGGACCCCGCTGACGTAGCCGTCGCTACATCAAGGGTGTTCCAACGAAGCCGGGGGCCGCAACCCCCCATCGCCCAAAGGATTGTGGCGGCATGGGCCCATGACACCGCAATCAGGATCGCCTCCCTTCTTCAACAGGCCTCCAGGTCTACCGCCTGCGTAGGACGGCGACAAGGGGCGATCGCTCTTGACCCCCGGGTACTCAAGACGCAAATATATAACTCATTTATGTAGATGAAGCCCAACCGCGCCCAGCCACGATCCGCCGCCACTCCGCATCCGGAACGACACCGATGAGCCTCACCCCGCTGACCTACGAGATCCTCCTCGCCCTCGCGGACGAGCATCGCCACGGCTACGGCATCATCAAGGAGATCGAAGCGCGGGCAGGGGTGGATTCCTCGCCGAGCACGGGAGCGCTCTACCTCGCGCTCCAGCGGATGGAGGGCGACGGGCTGGTCGAGGAGGCCCCTCGGCCGGACGACGACCGGGACCCGCGTCGACGTTACTACCGGGTCACGTCACGCGGACGGACGCAGGCCGAGGAGGAGTCCGTGCGTTTGGCCGGACTCGTGGCGGCGGCGCGGGCGAAACACCTCCTGCCGGCGGGACACGCGTGATCCGTCGCTTTCTGCGCATCCTGCTCCTCCTCGCCCCCGCGTCGTTCCGGGAACGGTACGGGGCGGAACTGCTCGCGGTGCACGACGAACGCAGGCGGGGTGGGGCGGGGTGGCCGACGCGCCTCCGATTCGGCGCGACGGAAGTAGCGGGACTGGCGCTCACGGTGGCGCGGCTACACGTGGGCGGAAACATCCATGTACAAGACGGGACGACGACGGGAGGAGGCATGATGTTCGAAGGCACGCTTCAGGACCTGCGCTTCGCGGCGCGCTCACTCCGACGCAATCCGGGCTTTACCGCGGCGGCCGTCTGGATCCTCGCGCTGGGCATCGGAGCGAACACGGCGATCTTCTCCGCGGCGAATGCGTTCCTCTTCCGGCCGCTTCCCTTCGGGAACGCGGATCGGCTCGTCATGCTGTTTGAAACGAACCCGGAATTCGGGTGGACGGACGCGGACGCCGCACCGGCCAACGTGCTCGACTGGCGGGAGCAGGTGGACGCGTTCCAGGACGTGGCCATGTACTCGGAGTTCCTCGACCAGGTCACGCACATCCGCGACGACGGCGAGCCGGAACTCCTGGGTGTCGTTAGCGTGACGGGCAACTTCTTCGACGTGCTCGACGTGCGGCCGCAGGTTGGGCGCGGCTTCACGTGGGAAGAGACCTGGCAGGGCCATGACCAGGTCGCCGTTCTCAGCAACGCATTCTGGGTCTCGCACTTCGGAGCCGACCCCGGCGTGGTCGGGCGCACGCTGAAGATCGGCGGCGCGAGCGTCGAGATCATCGGCGTCGCCCCCGCCGGTTTCGCGTATCCGAACCCGGACGCGGACATGTGGAGCCCGTGGGGGTGGGACCCGGCCAATCGCCAGGCCGCCTTCTTCCGGAGGGCCCACTGGGTGCGTCCGATCGCCCGCTTGAAGCCCGGCTTCACCCCGGAGCAGGCGGATGCCTCGCTCCAGGTCGTGGTCGGGCGTCTCCAGCAGGACTATCCGGCCACCAACAAGGTCATGGGCGCGGGTCTGACTCCCGTGCGTGACTTCCTCGTCAAGGACGTGCGCCGCCCGCTCGGCGTGCTGCTCGGCGCCGTGACGCTCCTGCTCCTGCTCGCGTGCACGAACGTCGCCAACCTCATGCTGGTTCGGGCCAGTGAGCGGACGCGCGAGGTGGCGCTGCGCTTTGCGCTGGGCGCAGGGCGGTGGCGCGTCGTCCGCCAGATGCTCGTCGAGGGCTTGATGCTCGCGCTGGCGGGCGGCGCGGTAGGTCTGGGCCTGGGCTGGCTGGGCGTGCGAGCGCTCGCGACGCAGCGGCCCATCGGGATCACCGGGGCGACCACACTCGTGCTCGACGGCCGCGTCGTGCTCTTCACGGTCGCGGTGGCGCTCCTGAGCGGGATGATCTTCGGCATCGTGCCGGCGCTACGCGGGGGCGGCGGCGATGTGCACGGCGCGCTCAAGGACGGGGGACGCGGCGGATCGGCGGGACGGAGCGGCATGCGCACCGTCGGCGCGCTGGTCGCGGCCGAGGTCGGCTTGGCGCTCGTGCTCGTGGTCGGCGCCGGCCTCATGGTGCGGTCGTCCTGGCTTCTGCGGCACGTGGACCCAGGCTTCAACACCCAGGGCGTGGTGGCCGTGCAGTTCGGCATCCCGTCGGGGCGCTACGCCGATCGCGATCAGGTGCTGGCCTTCGAGGACGACTTCGAGCGGCGCCTGGAGGCGCGGCCCGGCATCACCCGTGTGGGCCTGGTCGGACAGCTTCCGCTCGCCGGTACGAGTTGGTCGAGCCAGTTCCAGGCGGAGGGTTGGCCTCCTGAACGGGTCGGGCTGGAGATCCTGCACCGCCGCGCCGACGCGGGCTATTTCGACGCGCTCGGCATTCCGCTGATCCGGGGTCGGATGTTCGGTCCGGACGACGGGCCCGAGGCTCCGCTGGTCGTGCTCATCAACGAGCGGTTCGCGAGGGAGCACTTCCCTGGCGAGGACCCGATCGGGCAGAAGATCGCGTACGACCGGACCGCCGCGGCCAGTCCCGGTGACAGCCAGTGGTACGAGATCATTGGAATCGTCGGGGATCAGCTCCAGATCAGCCCCGCGGAGCCCGCACGGGCCGAGGCGTTCGAGAACCGGAGCCAGGACTGGGGCCGCAACGACTGGTTCGTTATCCAGAGCACCGGAGATGTCGCCGGGACGGTGGCCTCGGCGCGGGACGTCCTCCACGAGATGGACCCGCTGGTTCCGCTGGGAACCGTCCGGCCGCTCCGCGAGGTGTGGGGCCAATCCATGGCGCAGCAGACGTTCCTGCTGACGCTGCTCGGCGCCTTCGGTGCGATGGCGCTGTTGCTTTCCGCGGTCGGGGTCTACGGCGTGACCGCTCAGGCCGCCCGAAGGCGCACGCAGGAGATCGGCATCCGCATGGCGCTCGGCGCGAACGGGCCCGACGTGGTGCGCCTCATGCTCCGCCAGGGTATGG
>JBBSOM010000507.1:0-3384 GCA_038259715.1 Longimicrobiales bacterium | reverse complement strand
CGCGCCACGCCGCCGGCCCGGTCCGAGATCCACAGGTCCGCGCCGTACATGAAGGCGACCTGGGTCGCGCTCACGGTCGGCTCGCGCAGGAGACGGGTGCCCTGTCCGGAGACAGGTTCGGCCGGCGACCCGCCGGCGAGCGCGACGAGGGCGGTAAGGAGCGGGAAAATTCGTCGAAGCATGGCACGCGGCTCCGGGTGGAGGGAGGGACGACGGCATCAACGTCCGACGGGGATGCGCGGCTGGCAAGGGCGCGTCTTCCATCTCGCCGAGTCGGGCACCCACATGAGAAAACCCCCGGGCACCGAATCGGCACCCGGGGGCTTCTGATCTCTCGATCGGGTGGAGCTTACAGCTTCACCACGTTCTCGGCGGCGGGGCCCTTGGTGCCCTGCGTCACGTCGAACTCGACCCGATCACCCTCGGCCAGGCTCTTGAAGCCCTGAGCCTGAATCGCGGAGTGATGGACGAAGCAATCCTTGCCGCCCTCCTCCGGGGTGATGAAGCCGAAACCCTTCTGATCGTTGAACCACTTCACTGTTCCTACGGTACGCATCATGCCACTCCTGCTGCGTTGGTCTCGGTCGGAGTGTGGGATGACCCGTACCACCGACTGCTGACCCGCGTGGACAGAACCCCCACGCCGGGTGTGCGGCCCCTTGCCGCTAACGAAAAGGGAAGCCCGTCATACAGGCTTCCCGGCGATCCAATCTTTTGGAACGTCCTTTGTGCACTGCTTTCAGAGGATAAGTTCGCTCCTGAAGGTAATTCCGTCAATCTTTTTCTGTCTTCCGATGTCAAGGTCGGGTACCGACCCTCCCGGAGCTACCCCCCGGGCGCTCTGTGCCGCTCAGCCGTTACGCAGGAACGCGAGCACGGCGTCGAGCCACGAGGCGGGCCGCTCGAGATGGACTGCATGGCCGGCCCCCGGGATCACGGCGACTTCGGAAAGAGGCAACGCCGACGCCATCTTCGTGGCCAGGGCCCGGAATCGGCCGTCTTGCCGGCCCGCGAGCAGAAGCGTCGGAACGTCGAGCCTCTCCAGCGATTCCCAGAAGGATGGTAGTACGCCAGTGCCCACGCCGCGCAAGGAAGCCGCCAGCCCGGCGGGGTCGTTGGCCAAACGCCGAGCCCGTTGAGCGGCCAAGACGTCCGGCGGAAGCGCACGCTGGCTCTCGAAGATCGGCATCGCCTCCCAGGCGTCCAGGAACGGCGTCAGCCCCTGATGTTCCAGGCTTGCCGCCAGCGCTTCGTCCGAGATACGTCGGGCGGCTCGCTCCTCGGGCGTGGCCAGTCCCGGCGACGCGGATTCGAGCACCAGGTGGGTGATGCGTTCAGGATGTGCGACCGCGAAGGCGAGGGCCAGCCGCCCTCCCATGGAGTACCCGGCGATCGGGCCCGGCACCGCGCGCTGGGCTTCGGCGATGACGGCGAGCGTGGCGTCGAGCGTGTACCGGGAGACGGCGCGCTCCCCGGCTCGGGCGCCGTGGCCTGGCAGATCCAGTGCAACCGGGGCGAGACCGCGCACCGTCAGGCCGTCCAGGATAAGAGCGGGCCATGAACGACTGGAGCCCGTGAAACCATGAAGCAGAAGCATCGCGGAATGTAGCGTGCGGTAGCGGGCGCCCGCGGGCGGTCAGGCCCGCCCGCCGACCCGCTCGGGGACCAGAACCCCGAGCGACATGATCATCTTGACGCCTTCCTCGACGGTCATGTCGGTCACCTCGATCTCGTCTGCGGCCACGATCTGCAGGAACCCGGTCGTGGGATTGGGTGTGGTCGGTACGAAAACCGTCTTCCAGGTCGACCCGTCCGGACGCATCACGGTGGAGGTCACGAAGCCGATCGCACGCATTCCGGGGCGAGGAAACTCGATGAAGACCACCGACTTGAAGGCGCGCGCACTGGGACCCTGGAACGCCTCGACGACCTGTTTCGACGCCCGATACACGACCTTCACGAACGGGACCCGGAGCAGGATCGCCTCGCCGAAACCCAGCAGGCGACGCCCTACCGTGCGGGCCGCGATCTCGCCGAGCAGATAGATGCCGACCATGAGCGTCCCGAACGAAAGCAGCGCGCGCCAGAACCATGGCCACGCCGCGACCGCCGGATCGATGAGGGGCAGCAGGATCGAGGCCGTCGCCGTGAACGCGAAGCGCAGCACCACGACGGTCACCACGATCGGCACGAACAGCACGAAGCCCTGCGCCATCCGGGTGCGCAGGCGCCGGCCACGGGGGTGATTTTTCCTGGTCATACGACGTTTGTCCAGTCCGAGGCTACGCCCACGGATAGGGAGCGGATGGGGTCACGCCTTTCGCGTCGAAGAGCAACTCGACCATGCGCTGCCACGACGCCCAGCTCGTCGTCCTTCCGTATACGGAGTTGGTCTTGTGGGCGATCACCAGGTCGACCGCCGGCAGCACGGTGATCCATTGTCCAATCGCGCCGCGTGCCGTGTAGGCGCCCGCAAACGGGCCGACGGCGCGGGGGCCGTCCCACACCCACCACATGTAGCCATAACCGAAATAGCCGTCGCGACGCGAGACCGGATGCATCTCGCCGAGTGGCGTGACCACGCTGTGAATGCGGCGTGCCCAGTCGCCGTCGATGACCTGGCGGTCCTCCCACTTCCCGTCGCGGAGCATCAGGTACCCGATGCGAGCCATATCGCGGGTCGACAGCCACATGTGGTACGCCGGATTCACGCTGACCGAGAGGTCGCCGCTCTTGTGCTGTGCGCTGCGGTCCCAGTCCTCGAAGTGGAGGGGAATCGCCAGTTGCGCCTGGAGTTCGTCGTAGATGTTCCGCCCGGTGAGCCGCTCGAAAGCCGCGCCCGCGGCATTGAAGTCCCAGTTGTTGTACAGCTGGTACGTGTTCGGCTCCTGCGAGCCGCGCGCGGGTGCGGACGCGAGGTCATCGCCGCTGTTGGACGCCGCGTGATAAATGCCGGAGCGCGCGGTGATGAGATCCAGGACGCGCGCCTTCGTTTCGATGGGGAGCAGACCGCCGACATCGTCCATCCCCATGTCACCGAGCGTCGTCTGGAGGTCGATGGTGCCGTCTTTCACCCAGAAGCCGTAGAGCATGGCGAGCACGCTCTTCCGCGCTGACGCCAAGTAGCTCAACTCCTCGATGTCACCGTAGTCGAACACGACGCGTCCTCGATCGACCACCACCAACCCCGTCGTGTTCGCGCTGTCGCGAATGAAATCGTGCACCTTGCGCAGCTTGTCCGCGTTCCAGCCGTACGCCGCCAGATCCGGGCGGCGTACGTGCTCCCACTCCGCGCCCGGATAGGTCGGGGTCGTGGCCACCTGCCCGAGCGCGGGAAGGGCGAGGACCACCGAGAGGATGACAACCTGAACGGCGGCGGAGATG
>JBBSOM010000506.1:0-3389 GCA_038259715.1 Longimicrobiales bacterium | reverse complement strand
GAACGTGCCCTGGAAGAGCTCGATCGCGGTCTTGTTGATCTCGCGGATCGCGTTGCGGAGATCGTTGCGCGCCGTCACGAGGTCGTCTCGCTGTTCCGTCAGGAAGTCGAGACGTTTGCTCTCCTCTTCGTGCTCTTCTACCGCCAACATGTTCACCGGGCCGAGGCGGTCGAGCGCCACGACCAGTTCCCTCAGCTCGCGCTGGAGCACGTCCGGATCGCCTTCCACCTGATCCGCATCCTGTAGCAACGTCTCGAGCGTGCGCCCCCACTCTCCTTCGAGGCGCTCCCGGATCCGCTCGATCCGCCCTCCGAGTTCCTGGCGCTCCAGTTCCAGCGCATGCCTGTGGTCCGACGACGCCCGTTCCGCGGTGCGAGCGTCGCGGACGCGCTTTTCCGACGCCGCCAACGCCTCGGCTACTCCATTCAGGGCGAGGTCCCTTTCGCGTACGTCCCCCTCCGCGGAAGTGCGTTCCTCGAAGAGCCGCTCGGTCGCGGCCGCACCCTGTTCGCGGATTCCGCGCGCGTCGGACAGTTCGGCGCGAAGCTGCGCTTCCTCGGCGTCCAGCGCCGCCACCCGGTCATGGGCTTGTTGGCGCGCGGCCACCACGCCGTCGAGGCGTTCGACGAGTCGCGTCACCTCCCCTTCCATGCGGGCGAGGTCCACAGCCAGGCGCGCTTCCTCTGCACGCGCGGTCTCCCACTCCTCCTGAACGGCTTCGAGCGAGGTGCGGGCCTCCCGCCGCTGCGCGTGAATGCCCTCCTCTTCGGTGAGGAGCACCGCTCGATCCTCACGCGCCTCACCGGCACGGTCGATCGCACGGGAGCGGGCGGCGCGCGCGCCCTCGACCTGACGGGCGAGTTCGTCCCGATGGTGGTCCATGTGGGACCTGCGATCCAACTGTGCCTGGAGTTCGGCCGATGTCCGCCGGTGCGTGTCCTCGGCGTCCCTGTGGTCGGCGCGGGCATGATCGACCGACTCTTCGGCCGCCCGGACAACCCCCTCGGCGGCCACCCGTGCCGCGCGCGCCGCGTCTGCAGCCGCCCCTGCCTCCACATGCTCATCCCGAACCTCGCGGAGCTGCTCCCTGCGCTCGATCACCCCGGTTGCGCCGACCGGATTTCCGAGTCGGACCACGCCGCGACGCTCGACCACCGTGCCCGACGCGCTCACCCGCTCCGCGCCTGCACCCCCCAACGCACCCTCGTCCGCCAGTTCGACGCCGTCGAGCAGCGCGCGCACCCAACACGCTCCCTCGCCCGTGGCCGTCACGCGAGCCAACAGGGAGCCAGAGCCGACTCCCTTTGGGGCGCGATCCAGGGGCAGGAGGATCAGCCCACCTCCTCCTCGCCACTCATCCAGGAACCAGTCATGGACGCGGGCGAGCGCGGCTCCGTCCCGCAGCACGAGAGCGCGCGCGAGCGGCCCGAGGTACGCCTCGACGGCGTGCGCGATCTCCACGTCTGCATCCACGAAGTCGGAGAGTGTGCCCAGAACACCGGCGTCGCCCATTTCGAGGGCCGCCTTCACCGCCGGCTCCACTCCTTCCCGATCACGGTCCAGACGCTCGAGGGCGGCTTTCCGCGCACCAAGCACCGCGGCGAGATCGGCCGCACGCAGTTCTTCGGCCCTGGCCCGCTCGAAGTCGTCGCGCGCCGCGGCCAGTGCGGTCGCCTGCCGGTCCACGCCGGCACGCGCCTCCTCGACGGCACCCGCGAGGTCGTCCATTCGACCGGAAAAGAGGTCACCCTGAGTGGCGAGGTCGGTCAGCGCCTCCGCCGCCTCCTCGATCTCCCGACTCAAGCGCTCGACGCGGCGCTCCAGTTCGCCCGCCTGCGCGTCGCACGCCTCGGCGTCGCCTTCGAGCTGCGCACCGCGCCGGGCGATCTCCCGCTCGCGGGACTCCACCCCCTCCAGGCGTTCCCGCGCTGCCTGCAGACGCACCCGGACGTCCTTTGCCTCGGCCTGGCTTTCCGCGACCACCGCGCGCAGCGTCGCCAACTCCTCGTGGATCTGGTCTCGATCGGCGGTGAGCTCGGCCGCGTCGTGATCCAGACCCTCGGTACGGCGCCGGGCGTCCGACCGCTCCTCCTCGATCTGCGCCAGGCGGCGCTCCGCATAGACCGCGCGCTCATCAGCGACCGCGAGATCGCGTTCCCATCGTACCAGTTGCTCGCGGACAGCCTCCAGTTTCGCCCGGGCCTCGGTCTGCGCCTTCTCGGCATCGACCTCACGCAGGCGTAGCGACTGATAGTCGGTTTCCGCGGTGCGGAGCTCGGCAATCATACCCGCGCCGCTCTGCTGGTCGCCCTCGAGCTCTCGCTCCACGCGCGACAGTCGCTCCTTGAGCTCGCCAAGCTGGTGACGAACCACCGTGACCTCGACGTCGAGGCGCCGCTTGCGGTACTCGAGGTAGCGTTCGGCCTTCCCTTTCTGCCGTGCGAGCGAACGAACCTTGGTCTGGACCTCGGCGATCACGTCCTCGAGCCGCTGCAGATCGAGTTCGGCCCGTTCCAGGCGCCGGGTCGCCGCCTTTCGGCGGTCCTTGTATTTCCCGATCCCCGCGGCCTCCTCGAAGAGGCTGCGCCGTTCGTCGGTCCGATCGGACAGGATGGCGTCGATCATCCGGTTCTCGATCATCGCGTACGCATTCGAACCCAAACCGGTGTCCCGGTAGAGGTCGACGACATCCTTCAGGCGAACGGCGCTGCGATTGATCGTGTATTCGGAGCCTCCGTCGCGGAACACCTGGCGACCGATCTCCACCTCCGTGAACGGCACCGGTAGCGAGCCGTCCTCGTTGCTCACCGCCAGCGACACCGAGCCCCGGTTGACGGGACGGCGGTTCACGGTGCCCTGGAAGATCGCCTCCTCCATTTTGCCACCGCGGATGGCGGACGGGCGCTGCTCACCGAGGACCCAGCGGATGGCGTCGCTGATGTTGGACTTGCCACACCCGTTCGGTCCTACGATGGCGGTGATGCCGTCGTGGAAGTCGATCCTTGTGGAATCGGCAAACGACTTGAATCCGTGAACTCGGAGGGCGCGAAGCTTCATCTATGACAAGCCCAGATACGCCGCGACGGCTACGACCGCGAGGATTAGCAGGACGATGACCAGCACTATGGCGCGACGCCTGCCTCCTCGGGGGACAGACGCCTTTACGGAAGGCTCGGCGGAAGGCTCGACAGAAGGCTTGGCGATGGATCCGGGCGAACCTTGGTCCGGAGCCGGCGCGAGGTCCGCGATGTCCAACGGCGCGAGATCGTCGACTTCATCCGGCGCGAGGTCCGCGATGTCCAGCGGAGCGAACTCGTCGACTTCCTCCGGCGCGAGGTCCGCGATGTCCAGCGGCGCGATGTCGTCGACTTCGTCCGGCGCGAGGTCCG
>JBBSOM010000505.1:0-3396 GCA_038259715.1 Longimicrobiales bacterium | reverse complement strand
CTCGAGGTCGTCCACGGAACGGATCTCCACCTCCCCCCAGCGCCGGCCGATCTTGGCCGGATCCTTGTCCAACACGGCGACGCAGTCGTAGCCGCGGGCGGCGAAATTCGGATATTCGAAGAGCGCGGAACCGATGCGTCCGGCACCCACCAGCACCACACGCCAGCGACGGTCGAGCCCCATGATGCCACGTAGCCGCTCCCTCAGTTCGGGAACCTTGTAGCCGAGTCCGCGCTTTCCGAACGACCCGAACTGGGAAAGGTCCTTACGGACGTGGGCGGCCGTGGTACCGCCCCGAGCTGCCAGTTCGTCGCTGGACACGGTGGCGACACTGTCGGATTCGAGCTCGTCGAGAGCGCGAAGGTAGTGGGAGAGCCTGCGGATCGTCGATTCGGAAATACGTCGGGACACGGCCTGAATCCTGAACATCCGGCCAGGAATGCCCGGCCGGACCGATTGCTTGTGAAATTCTTCACAATTCTAGGGAGCGCGTCCGCCTACGGCAACGCGCTCGAGAGGCGAATGAAGGTACCCGGACTCAGCCGCTCGGGTCGGTCCTGGAGGTCCACGCCCGCCGCCGCAGCCGCGGCCGCCGCAACGTCGGGCGCCACGGCCAGATCCGGGTGGTCTCGCAGGATCTTGCCCAGTTGTTTGCGGCGCCACTGGAAGGCGGCCCGTACGAGCGTGCGCAGGCGTTGCTCTTCCGTGGGCGAAAGCGGTTCCGGCACGATCGGTCGAATACGAACCACCGCGGAGTCCACACGCGGAACCGGCCGAAACACTTTGCGGCCGACCCGGAAGAGCCGCTCCGCGCAGGCGATGCTCTGGACTCCCACCGCGAGGGCGCCGTACGCCGCGGTGCCCTCCCGGGCCACGATCCGGTCGGCGACCTCCTCCTGGACCATGAGCACGATCTCGAGCGGACGCGGTCGCTCCAGAAGCCGGAACAGGATCGGGGTCGTGATGTTGTAGGGGATGTTGCCGACGACACGGAGTTCGTCCATACGACGGACGTGGTGGGCGAGGTCGACGCGGAGCACGTCTCCGTGCACGACCTCCACGTCGTCGCGCTCCGCGTACGTCCGCTCGAGCCCCGCGGCCAGAGCGTCGTCCAGTTCGATCAGGACCAGGCGACCGACGGTCCCGTCCAGATGCCGGGTGAGCGCACCCCGACCCGGACCGATCTCCAGGACTTCGTCGGCGGGACCGGCACCTACGGCACGCACGATCTTCCGCTGAAGATTCGGGTCGACCAGGAAGTTCTGGCCGAGGGAGCGCTTGGCACGGTGCCCGCCCGGGTCCGCCACCCGGTCAGCGGGACCGGAGGACCAACGCGGTGCGGTCGTCGCCCTGGATGGGCGGATCGGCCGAAGCCGTCAGGTCGAAGAGCTCGTCGACGATCAGCTTCACGGGGCTGTGGCGCAGCGCGATCACCGTGTCGAGCACGCGCTCCTCACCGTCACCGCGTCCCGCGGATGCGAGCGTGTCGGAGAGTCCATCGGTGAAGAGCAGAAGCAGGTCTTCACGGGGCTCCCAGGCGATCTCCGACTCCCCGAACGCATCCGGACCCGCGAAGCCTACCGGTGGGTCGGTCGCCAGCAGGCGGTCCAGACCCCCATTGGCGTGCAGGACAAACGCATGCGGGTGTCCCGCGTTCGAATACACAAGGCGCCGGTTCGCCGGATCCAGCACACCGTAGAAGATCGTGAGAAACATCTCGGTCGTCTCGAGTTCGTCGGCAAGCGCGTCGTCGAGTCCCCGCAGGACCTGCGCCGGCGAATCGTGCTCACGGGCGTAGATACCGGCGGCACTCATCGTAAGCGTCATGATCAGCGCTGAAGGGAAGCCGTGCAGGGACACGTCTCCCAACATGACGCCGACCTTTCCACCCGAGAGCTGGAAGAGTTGAAAGAAGTCGCCCCCTACCTGCTCGGCCGGCGATACGCGCGCGGCCGCCTCGGCTCCCGCGAAGCGCTCGGCCGCCGGAAGCAGCTTCTGCTGGAGATCGTGGGCCAGCTCCATCTCGCGGCCCATGCGCTCCTTGGACAGGCTCTCCTCGTGCAGGCGCTTGTTCTCGAGCGCGCTTCCGACCTGCGACGCGATGGCGCTGAGCAGTTTCTGGTCGGCGGCCGTATAGCGCTCGTCGCCGCGACGTCCGATCAGGTTCATCACGCCGAGCGTGCGCGAGTCGCCGGATGGAGGTGTGTAACGAATCGGCACGGACAGGAACGAATCGCCGGGGATGCCCCGCTCGCGCTCGTCATGGGCCGACGTTCGCGATGCGATCACCGGACGCTGCTCCCGGAAGACCATCGACGTGACCGCGTCCGGATCGTCGGTCGGAATCGGACCCGTCCGTCCGTCGTCACCCACGCCGGCCGTGAGATGCAGGGATTCGTCGTCGCTCTCGTAGAGCCACAGGGAGCCGCGCTTGGCGCCCATGACGTCGCACACCTCGCGGAGGATGACGCGCGCGGCGGCGTCCATGTGGAGGATCGAGCCGAGCGTCTCGCTGATCGAGTAGAGAAGGTGGATCTCCTCGTATCGCTCGGACAGTTCCGCCGTGAAGAAGCGCATCTCACGGGCGGCCTCGAAGGCCCGCTCGACGGTACGCGCCAGCACCCTGCTGATCGCCTGACGGCGCTCCGCGTCTGCACAGAACACCTCGAGTTCCAGGGCGGGGACCCACCGGGGCGACAACGTGGTCCGGACGCAGTCTGCCTGGACATGACGACCGTTCAGGCCATGGCTCGCGTAGACGATCTCGGCGGCGGCACCGGGCTCAGAGGGCTGTGCGACCAGCCGCACTTCGAGATCGAAGGCGTCCTCGAAGTCTCGCAGCGTCCTCTGGACCGGATCCGGCACCGTCCCATGGACGAGCCGATCCGGGCTGGTCATGCCTGAGCGCCGCCCTGAAGCGCGGGGGGGGAGCCGTCGAGCCGGAGCACCAGGGTGACCTGGTTGCCGCAATCGTTGAACGACACCTCGTCCAACAACTGTCGCATCAGGAAGAGTCCTCGTCCACCGGACTTGCAGAGGTTCTCGGGGGTCGTCGGGTCGGGGATCGCCGTGGGGTCGAAGCCGGCGCCCTGATCAATGACGCAGGCCCTGAGTTGGCCGGGGGAAAGCGTCACCTCCACGCGGACACGTTTGGACGGATCGTATCCGTTCCCGTAGAGCATCGCGTTGGAAAGCGCCTCGGTGAGTCCAACCCGGAAGTTGAGGCGGAGCCGGTGGTGTTGACTTTCACACGCGTGGCAACGCCGCACCACGTACTCGACGGCGTGCTCGATCGTGCGAACGTCCGTGGGCAGTTCGAGGACGAGATCGTTTTCCATACGGCTCCGGGGTCAGGAGATTCGGATGGACGCCATTGCGGAAAGGTTCAGAATCCCT
>JBBSOM010000504.1:0-3397 GCA_038259715.1 Longimicrobiales bacterium | reverse complement strand
GCCAAGACGGTCCACCTGACCATCACCGCCGGTGAGACCGACGCTCTCAACCACTGGAACTACAACGGCGCCCACAACGGGAACATGGCCATCACCGTTCCCGAGGGTTATGCCATCACGATCGATTTCCACAACGCCGACCCGGCAATGGCCCACAGCTTGGGAATCGAGCCCTTCACGGGCAGCTTTGGCGCCGTCGTAGAGCCGCACCCGGTATTCGAGGGAGCGGTCACGACCGACCCTACGTCGTTGACCGGTGCGACGCTTCCGGGTAAAGAGGAGACCATCCACTTCACGGCCAGCAAGGCTGGGCAGTACGCCATGGTGTGCCACATCCCGGGCCATGCGGCCGTGGGGATGTGGATTCACTTCAACGTGTCGAGCGACGGCTCGTCCGGCGTCCAGGGCGCGTAGTCTTCGCCCGACGCCTCGTACCTCGATCGGCGCCGTCCGGGTCCCCCTGGACGGCGCCGTTTCGTATTATGTAGGTATGCCCGTCATTCAGGACGAACGTTTCGATTTGCTCCGCGCCCGGGAATACAGCCGGCTCGACCGCGAGGGACACGTCTACCTCGATTACACCGGGAGCGGCCTGTACGCGGAGTCGCTGGTGCGCGATCAGGCGGTGTTTCTGGAGCATACGGTGCTGGGGAATCCCCACTCGGAGAGCCCCGCGTCGGCGCGCGCGACCGCGATCGTCGAGACCGCGCGTCATGATGTCCTGGACTTCTTTGGCGCCGACCCGGCCGAGTACGTCGTGGTTTTCACCGCGAACGCCTCCGCGGCCCTGAAGTTGATCGGAGAGGCTTACCCCTTCGGCGGTCGCTCCCGGTTTGCGCTCGCCCAGGACAACCACAACTCGGTGCAGGGAATCCGGGCCTACGCCGAGCGCCGCGGTGCGGAGGTGGTGAACCTTCCGCTCGACCGCGATCTCCGGCTCGACGGCGGCGAAGTGCCGCCGGCCGGCGAGGACCCCAGCCTTTTCGCCTATCCGGCGCAGTCGAACTTCTCCGGGGTCCAGCACCCGCTCGATTTGATGCGTGGAGCGCGGGCCGCGGGCTACGATGTCCTCCTCGATGCGGCCGCGTACGTTCCAACGAACCGGCTGGATCTGTCGGAGGGGCTCGCCGACTTCGTCTGCGTATCCTTCTACAAGATGTTCGGGTTCCCGACGGGCGTCGGTGCCCTCGTGGCCCGGCGTGAGGCACTCGGGCGTCTGGAGCGCCCCTGGTTCGCGGGCGGCACCGTGGAGTTCGTCTCCGTGCAGAACCATATCCACCAGTTGAGGATCGGCGCCGAGGCGTTCGAGGACGGAACGCCGAATTTCCTGAGCATCGCCTCGGTCACGCCGGGACTCGCGTTTGTCCGCTCGGTGGGGATCGACGAGATCCACGACCATGTGGCGCAGCTCACCGCACGTCTGCTCGAGATCCTGACCTCGCTTCACCACGCGAACGGCCGCCCGGCCGTCGAACTGTACGGTCCGAGGGACGTGTCCCGTAGAGGGGGCACCGTCGCGCTCAATTTTCTCGACCCCGACGGTCACGTGGTGCGTTACGCGGTAGTGGAACGCGCGGCGGCAGCAGCGGGGATCTCTTTGCGCGGTGGATGTTTCTGCAACCCCGGGGCCGCGGAAGCGGCGTTCGGGATGTCGGCGGACGAGACCCTGCGGTGTCTGCACATGATGCCTCGCGGGTCATTTACGCTCGACGGCTTCGCTGCATGCCTCATGTCCGAGGTCGCGGTGGGTGCGATCCGGATTTCGCTCGGGTTGGCTTCCAACGCCCGGGACCTCGACCGGCTGCAGGCGTTTCTCGAAGCGTTCACCGCATCGGATCAGGCTTCCGTGTCGACCGCTGCCGCCGGAGTATCGAAGGTCGCTCCCCGGAGTTGAACCGGGCGCTTCGCGGCGCGCTTCGCCCTGAGGTTGAGCGCCTCCACAAATACCGAGAAGCCCATCGCGAAGTAGAGGTAGCCTTTGGGGATCTCCTGGTGCATGCCTTCGGCGATCAACGTCATGCCGATCAGGAGCAGGAACGAGAGGGCAAGCATCTTCACGGTCGGATGTCCGTTCACGAACCGACTGACGCTGGTGGCGGACAACATCATCACGCCGACCGCGATCACTACCGCGATGACCATCACGGACAGTTGGTCCGCGATCCCGACTGCGGTGATGACGGAGTCCAGTGAAAAGACGATGTCCAGCACGGCGATCTGGGCGACAACGCTGCCGAACGAACTGGCGCGCCTTTCCCCCCCCTCGTCCTCCTCGCCCTCGAGTTTGTGATGGATCTCCCGCGTCGACTTGAAGAGCAGGAAGACACCGCCGGTGAGCAGGATGATGTCGCGGCCCGAAATCTCATGGCCAAACACGGCGAACAAAGGCTCGGTAAGCCGCATGATCCACACGATGGAGGCCAGCAGCGCGATCCGCGTGAACATCGCCAGGAAGAGCCCGGTCTGCCGGGCACGGGCACGCAGGCCCGGCTCGACCCTGTCAGCCAGGATCGACACGAAGACCAGGTTGTCGATGCCCAACACGATCTCGAGCACCGTCAGGGTCGCCAGGGCGATCCATGCGTCCGGCCTTGTGATCCACTCCATCGTCATCTGTCCGGGCTGATGGGAGCGTAGGCCCCACCTCCCCCGGGGCCGTCGCGGTAGGCGAAAAAGGTAGAAGGATCTGCATCGACCGTCGCTATTGCGCATCGATACTATGAAATCATAGTATTGAACCGTTGGACGGTGGCCGGCGTTCAACGGTGTGCGGCGCGGGACCCCACCCGGTGCCGACCCCATCCATGGAGGCGACTCCGTTGAAGCCATTCCGGTACCACATCCTGCTTGCCCTCGCGGAGGGCGCTCTCCACGGCGCCGAGATCCGGCGCCGGGTCGAGGAGGACAGCGGAGGTGCCGTGACGCTTTATCCGGCAACGCTGTACGGGACGCTGGACGAGTTGACGACCGACGGGCTGATCGTCGAGGTCGAGCCGAACGACGCGGACCCGGAGCAGGTACGGTGGCGTTTCTACGCGCTCACGGTTGTCGGTCGTGAAGCGTTGGACGTGGAGACGCGGCGACTCGAGGCGGTGGTGGGACGCGCCCGGACCGCGTTGGGAACGGCTGCCGGCACATGAAGCCGGAGCAGCCCCGGCATGGACTCTATCGCGCGCTCCTTACCCTACTGCCCGCGGAGTTCCGGGCCAGACACGGGGCGGAGATGGAGCGGGTTTTCGCGGAGCTGCTCCGCGGCCGGCGGGGCGTCGCCGCCGCCCGGGCCGGGGGACGGGCGCTGTGGGATGTGAGGAGGACCGCGTGGCGTGCGCGGACGCGAGGGGTGGGGTCGGCCCGGGGCACATCGGTGTCCGGGCCAAGGGACGATGACGCCGGAGCG
>JBBSOM010000503.1:0-3400 GCA_038259715.1 Longimicrobiales bacterium | reverse complement strand
TCGACAGATGCGTACCGCCTCCGACGCGATGTCGATGCCGACGTACCGGGTCACGTTCGCCGGGAGGTGGGGAACGAGCGCCCCGGTGCCGCATCCCACGTCCAGCACGCCGGCGTCGAGCCCTCCGGTCGCGCGGAGCATCCCGGCAATCACGTAGTGGCGCGGGCATTGTTCCGGCGAATCGAGAAGGGTCCACTGTCCTTCCGCGAAAGCCTGGTTCCATCGGTCGGCGTCGTTTCGGCCGAACAGATTCAAGAAGCTCGCCCGGGTCCTTCTCAGACGATGCGCGAGGGTTTCCCGCTCGTTCATGGGTCGCACCTTTCAGCAGGAAGGTCACCTGCGATATATCAGGGTTCGTGGATACCTAGGCGATTCGCTCCGTGGAGCCGCATCTTCCCATTCCCGCCAAGTCGATGCCCGAACCTCATCTGATCGTCCTACGCCATGGCCGGAGCGTCGCGAATGACCAGGGCGTGATCGCCAGCCGACTCGAGCACGCGGGCGAGGCGTACGGCCTCACGTCGTCGGGCCGTGACCAGCTACGCCGGTCCGTGCAGGACGCGCTTTCACAAGGATCGCTCCGAGCACCTTTCTCGCTGCTTTGTTCGCCCCTGCTCAGGGCCCGTGAGTCCGCGGAGGTGGCCGCCGGATTGCTCGGCGTGGCGCCGAGCGTGGACGAGCGCCTGGCGGAGCGCGACTTCGGCGCGTTGGAACTGGGGCCGGATACGGAGTACGCTCGGGTGTGGGAGGCGGACCGGGAGGACCCGACCCACCGGCGTTGGGGTGTGGAGTCGGTCGTGGATGTGCTCCGGCGCGCCGGCTCGGTCGTCGAGGACCATGCATCGCGGGGCGACGTCGCCACGGTGTTGCTCGTGACGCATGGGGACGTCGCCTCCACGCTCCTGTGCGCGTCCGAGGGTATACGCCTCGGCCTCCATCGAGAGGTGGGCGCCCTGGAGACCGCCGAGTTGAGAGCGCTCGCGTCCGCGCGGGTGGCGCGGGACAACATCATCTCCTCGATATGGGCAGCGCGCGTCGCTCCTTGAGCGTCGCTGGGTCGCGGGTGACGTTAGTGGGTATCCTTCCGTGCACTTCACTCCTCTCCTGGTCGAGCATCCCATTCTGCGAACACGGCTGGTGATCGGTTCCCTTGCCCTGATCTTGGGAGGCGCCATGGCGCGCGGCGCGTCCGCACAGGTTCCCATCGTGCTCCCGGAGGAACCCGCGGCGTCGGTGTCACTCTCGCTCAGGGTCCAGGCGCTTTATGAGCAGGGGAAGCACCTGGAGTCACTGGCGCTGCTCAAGGAGCACCTGGGGCGCACCCGGAGTGACTATCCGGTGTGGGTGCTGGCCGCCCGGGCGGCGCTCATGCTGGGTTACGGGAATGCCGATCCGGACTCCACCAAGGCCTGGCTGCATCAGGCCATCGAATACGGCGAGGAGGCGAAGGCGTTGGATCCCGACGGAGAAGACGGGCGCTACGTGACGCTTGCGGCACGGGGGCGTCTGGCGCTCGCCGAAGGTCTTCCGGACAGGGCGCGTCTCGCCCGCACGATCGAAGGGGAAGCGCGAGACCTCCTCGCCATCGATTCACTCCACGCCGGCGCACACAACGCGCTGGGCCGAATTTATTTCGAGGTCTCGCGGCTCTCCCGCGTCGAGCGCTTCTTCGGCCGCGCCTGGTTGGGGGGCGATCTCCTCGGGCGCGCGTCCTGGGAATCCGCTGAATACCACCTTCGACGGGCCGTCGAACTCCAGCCCGAACGAAACTTCCACCACCTCGACCTCGGCGCCCTCCTCGTTGCCCGCAAGCGCTATGACGAGGCCCGGGTGGAGTTGACGAAGGCGCTGGAGGTCCCGCTCGAAACGCCGGAGCAGATGGGCTTCCGCAAAGACGCCCGGCGACTCCTGGACGAGATCGACCGTCATGGGGGTGGGGGAACATCGTGAGCCGTCTCGCGCGGGTGGTCCTGGCTCCGGTGGTCCTGGCGTTGTCGCTGGCGATGCACGCCGCCCCCACGTCGGCCCAGGGTCTGCCGGTCGGGAGCACGCTGGAGGAGTATGTCCGGGTGCTGCAGGTGGGAGGTCTCGTACATACGGGCTCATTCCTCGTGCGGCCCTTTCAGGCCTGGGCCGGGCTCCCTGGCTCCGACTCCGTAGCCCACCCCTGGGCCCAGGCCCTTGGGGCACTAGGGCCCGGGCCGTCCGGTGCTTTCCGCGCCCTGCTGGATCCCGCGCAGGTGAGAACGACCCTGAATACCGCCACGCCCTTCGGGCAGAACGACGGCGCGCTCTGGCAGGGCCGGGGCCTCAACCTCGCGGTGGACGCGGGGGCTACGCTGACGTGGCGGGCGCTCACGCTGTCGATCCACCCTGAGCTGGTGTACGCCCAGAACCGGGCTTTTCCGCTTGCGCCGGTCACGCGAACGGGCGCGAGTGAATACGAATACCCGTGGCGGCCGCTCGACCTGCCGCAGCGCTTCGGTCCGGATCGCTACCTCCGCCTGGACCCCGGCCGGACGACGCTGAAGGCGACGTGGCGTGGCGTGGCCGCGGGCTTCGGGACCGAGAGCCTCTGGTGGGGGCCGGGGATCCGCAACGCCATCCTCATGAGCGACAACGCGCCCGGCATTCCCCACGCCTTCCTGGCCACCAGCCATCCACTGGACGTGGGAATCGGTACCGTGGAAGGGCAGTGGATCTGGGGTCGGCTCCAGGAGTCGGGCTGGTACGTCGGAGAGGACGCGGGCCAGGGACGCTTCATCACCGGCGCGGTCGTCACGTTCTCTCCGTCGACGGCGGTCTTCTCAGGTCTGACGCTCGGCGCCGCGCGCGTGTTCGTCCAGGACGTGCCTGCGGCCGGCGTCGGCGTGGGCGACTACCTCGCCGTCCTCCGCCTCGGCACCAAGCACAGCCTGGCCACGCCGGACAACCCCGCGGGGGAAGACGACTTCGACCAGATCGTCTCTCTCCAGGTCCGGTGGGCCTTCCCGAAGAGCGGCTTCGAGGTCTACTCCGAGTGGGCGAGGAACGACTACTCCTGGAACCTCACGGACTTCCTGCTGGAGCCGGAGCACTCCCAGGGATATACGCTGGGCTTCCACAAGGTCCAGGCGCTCCGCGGGAACCGTCTGCTGTCGCTGAACGGCGAGCTCACGCATCTCGAGCGGTCGAGAACGGTCGAGGTCCGTGAGACCCCGGGCTACTACGGCCACTATAGGGTGCTGCGCGGCTACACCCAGCGCGGCCAGATCATCGGGGCGGGCGTCGGGCCGGGGGGTGACGGTCAGTACCTCGGCATGGATCTCTACGTGCCGCGCGGACGTTGGGGTCTGTTCGTGCAGCGCCTGGTGCACGACAACGACGCCTTCTACGAGCAGGCGGTGGGTCAGGACCAGGC
>JBBSOM010000502.1:0-3400 GCA_038259715.1 Longimicrobiales bacterium | reverse complement strand
GTCGTCGGATCCCAGTTGACCATCGAGATCCTGGATTCCCTCCCCGGAGGAGGACGCCTCGTTCGGCTGGTCACGCCGTTGAGCGTCGAGGAGACGCTGGAGCGATACGGCCACGTGCCGCTCCCTCCTTATATAGACCGCCCCGACGAGGCCCTCGACCGGGAGCGCTATCAGACGGTCTACGCGCGCACACCTGGGTCTGTGGCGGCGCCGACCGCAGGGCTGCACTTCACGGAGGAAGTGCTCGCGGCCCTCGGCCGCCGGGGTGTGGTCCGGGCGGACGTCACGCTCCACGTGGGCATCGGAACGTTCCGGCCGGTGAGCGTCGACGACCCAGCCCGGCACGAGCTGCACCACGAGGAATACGAGGTGACCGAGGGGGCCGCCGACGCGATCAACCGTGCCCGTGCCGAAGGTGGGCGTGTCTGGGCGGTCGGCACGACGGCCGTGCGCACGCTGGAGTCCGTCGTGGGCCCGGACGGCCGTGTGCAGGCAAGCTCGGGCACTACGGACCTCTTCATCCGCCCGCCGTACCGCTTCCGTGTCGTGGACTGCCTGATCACGAACTTCCACCTGCCCCGTTCGACCCTGCTCATGCTGGTTGCGTCGTTGGGCGGGTACGACCGCGTCATGGCCGCCTATGCCGATGCGATCGCGGGCGACTACCGCTTCTACTCGTACGGCGATGCCATGGCGGTGATCGGCCGTGACCGCGCGGGTGGCCCCGCCGGCCCCATTTCCACCACGGACGACCTCGGGTAGCGCGCCGCGGGCATCCGCCCGAGATTATGCCTCACGTGCGGCTCCGCGATCGGAGCCCCGAGCCTTTCTCCTGACGAGAACGAGCCATGCGTACCCGTTCCGTTCACGCGACGTCTTCTTTCGCGCTCGCTGCTCTCCTCGCGTTGCCTTCCCTTCTCGCCGCACAGGTGGCGAGCGAGGCGGTCGACCTCGACGTCGTCCAGCGTATCCGCACCGAGGGGCTCGAACACTCCCAGATTCCCGCGCTGGCGCACCACCTCACCGAAGTGATCGGGCCCCGCCTGACCGGCTCGCCCGGCATGAAGAAAGCGAACGAGTGGACCGCGGAGACGTTGCGGACCTGGGGGCTGCAGAACGTGCAGATCGAGCCGTGGGGCGACTTCGGCCGCGGCTGGCAGATGGACGATTACGAGGGGCGGATCCTGACGCCGTTCGAGCAGGAGCTGCCCGGCGTGCCGTCCGCCTGGACGGGGAGCACGGACGGGCTGGTGCGGGGTTCGGCCATGAGGGTGTCGGCGGAGAGCGCGGCGGACGTATCGAGCTTCACCGGCAAACTGAAAGGCAAGATCCTGCTCGTCGATCAGCCGGCCGACGTGGACCTCTTTGCCGACATCGAGCGCCGCACGTCGCTGGAGAACCTGCTCACGCCTCCCGAGCCCGAGGAGCGGCCGTCCATCTCGGACGCCGACAGGCAGGCCATGATGGCCCGCCGCCGAGAGCAGCGCGAGGTCGCGAACTCACTCGCGGACATGGCGGACAAGGAGGGTGCACTCGCCATCCTGCGCATCTCAGGAGCCAATGACGGCGTGATCCGCGGCGGCGGGAACGGGAGCCGGGAGGCGGGCGCGCCGGAAGGGTTGCCGCAAGTCATCATCTCCCGGGAACGGTACAACCAGATCTGGCGCGACCTCGAGGGCGGCACGCCCGTCGAGATCGAATTGAACGTGAAGAACAGCTTCTTCGAGGACGACCTGAAGCAGTACAACACGCTCGCGGACCTACCCGGCACCGACAAAGCCGACGAGTATGTCATGCTCGGCGCACACCTGGACTCGTGGCACTTCGCGGGCGGCGCAACGGACAACGGCGCCGGCTCGATCGTCATGATGGAGGCCATGCGCATCCTGAAGACGCTCGGCCTCGAGCCGCGGCGCACCGTGCGTCTCGCGCTCTGGAGCGGCGAGGAGCAGGGGCTGTTCGGTTCGCGTGGGTGGGTGGCGAACCACCCGGAGCTGAACGAGAAGATCAGCGCCTACGTGAACCTCGACAACGGGACGGGGCGCATCCGCGGCATCTGGGATCAGTCCAACGAGAAGGCGATCCCGGTCTTCGAGCAGATCCTCTGGCCCTTCCGGGATCTGGGCGTCGTCGCGGTCAAGCACGGGAACACGGGCGGCACCGACCACCTGTCGTTCGACGCGGCCGGCATCCCGGGCTTCAACTTCATCCAGGACCCGATCGAATACTCGTTGAACACGCACCACACGACGCTCGACTCGTACGACCACCTGGTGCTCGACGACCTCAAGCAGGCAGCGGTCGTGGTGGCCGCGACCGTGTACGCGCTCGCCCAACGCGATGACATGATGCCTCGCAAGCCGCGGCCCGCGATGTCGAGCAGCCGGTAGGCACAGGGAGCTATTCTGCAGAGAGCGTCCGCGCCGGATCCACCCGCGTGGCACGGCGGGCGGGCGCCCATCCCGCCACCAGGCCCACCGCCGCGAAGATCACGACGGCGCCCAGGTAGACGACCGGGTCGCGCGGGTCCACCTGGAAGAGGAGCGCCTGGACCCACCGCGCCGACAGCCACGCCCCGGCCAGGCCGATCACCACGCCGGGTCCGACCAGCAGGGCCGAGTAACGGAGCACCATGCGGCCAACGTCCCGGCCGTCCGCGCCGAGCGCCATGCGGATCCCGAACTCGCGCCTGCGGCCGGCGACCGATCCCGCGAGGACGCCGTACGTTCCGATCAGGGCCAGCATGAGCGCGAGCAGCGCGAACGCCCCCATGAGCACGGTGGCGAACCGGTTCTGCGCCCGCGCGGAGCCCACCACGTCCGTGAGCGGACGCGGCCGGTACAGCACGAGCTGTGCGTCCAGGCGGGAAAGTACCGCGGCGATGTCGGCGCGAGCCGCCTGCTGGCTGCCCCGGACGCGCACGGTCTGCGTCAGCGCCCAGTTGCGGTCGTCGGCGAACTGCGCGTGGGGGATGTACACCTTCGGCGACACGTCACCCTCTGCATCGTAGGGCACGTCGTCGACCACGCCGACCACGCGCCGAAGTTCGTCGCCGGCGCCGACCATCTGGCCGACCGGGTCGGCGTCCCCGAAAACCTGCTTCACGAAGCGCTGGTTCACCCACACGACCCGTTCGCCCTCCATGTCGACGTCGGCCGGCCGAGGACCCCGAACGACCCCGATTCCGAGCGCGTCGAAGTAGTCCCCGGAGATGACCCGGACGTCCGACCCGCGCCACGCATCGTCGTTGGAGCCGTCGGGGTGCTCGGGGTCCCAGTATACGCCCCAGGTGTTGAAGCGGCCGTTGACGGGCAGCCACGACACGGCTCCCGCCGCCGCGACCTCGGGCAGCGCCCGGACCTGCTCGTGGAAGGTGCGGTGGAAGGCCTCTCGAGCCGCG
>JBBSOM010000501.1:0-3402 GCA_038259715.1 Longimicrobiales bacterium | reverse complement strand
GGCCGTGCCGAGCCTGATGTCGATCCTCGCCCTGGGGTGTCCGACGCCGCACGCGGTGGTGGGACGGGTGCGGGGCAGCGACGGAAAGCCGCTGGAGGGCGCGGCGGTCACGGCGGTAGGCGTTGCGCCCGACGGCTCGTCCTCGGCCGCGATCGGCTCCGCGGTGACCCGGGCGGATGGGGGGTACCGGATCTGCTTCGGAACCGCGGCCGACACAGCGGCTGCCACCGCGGACGGCCCCGCGACGCCCGACAGCGCGCATGTCTCGGCGCGGCTCGGGCCGCTGGCGTCGGGCACGGTGGCGGTCGCGGTGCCGTCCGATACCTATGGGCGCGCTGACCTGACCGTCGAGACATCGGCGTCGGCCCTGTCGGCGTCCGACGCGAGCGGGGACAGCCGCCCCGCGCTCGTCGCGACCGTCGTGGACGAGGCGACGCGCGCGCCGCTGGAAGGCGTGGCAGTGCGTCTCGTCGCGGAGGACGGTGGCGTTGCGGCCGCGGTGCTTTCCGACCCGCGCGGCCGCGTGCTCCTGTTCCCGCCATCGGCGGGGCGCTCCACGGTCCATGCCGAGCGGCTCGGCTTCGCCCCGTCGGAGAGCGAACCGCTCGACCTGAGCCGGGGCGCTCGGCGCGTCGAGATCCGCTTGGCGACCCGGCCAATCCCGCTCGAGGAGATGGTGGTCTCGGTTCGCGGAACCGTGCCGTCCCTGGCGCGCAATGGCTTCTACGAACGTCAGGTCGAGACGACGGGCCGTTTCGTGGTGCGCGAGGACTTCGAGCGGATGCCCACGGCCCGGACCTCGGACCTGATCACGCGCGTGCCCGGTGTCGGACCGGTCACCTTCAACGAGGAATCCGCGGACGCGACCAAGCAACGGATCCAGTTCAGCCGCGCGCACATGAGTGTGGACCGCCGGTGTCTTCCCGTGATCTATGTGGACGGTACCATGGTCCGGGAAGGCGGTCCGTTCAACGCCGGCCTCCCCGATCGTTGGCCCACGGTGGATGAACTCGTGGGTCCGAGCAATATCGAAGCGATCGAGCTCTACAACACCCGGCTCTCCGCACCCGCCCGGTTCCAGGGCCCGGGTGCGGAGTGCGGCGTGGTCGTGGTCTGGCTGCGGAGGGGTGGCGACGGGTAGCGGCTATGCGAGCGCAGGCGGAATTCCGTCGAGACTCTCGAGGCCTCCATTGGCCCCGCCATCGACCAGTACCTCGAGGTATGCGAATCTCGTGGCCCACAATACCGTTGCTCTAGATTCACGGGGGGTATGCTAGGGACGGTGGCGGAGATGAGCTACCCAGCGGCCTCCAATGCCTTGAACCATACCTCGTCCGGCACGTCCTCGATCCTCTTCCATCGGGCGCCCGCCGCCCGCCAGTCCGGCTCCACGCCGCGACGCCGATTCGCGTCCACCAGCGCGTCAACGTTGCCCGAATCAGGCGGCGTCCACCCGCCGTCGAAGTGCTCGCCGCCACGCGGATCCACGAATACGGCCCGGCCGGGTCCCCACCACACCACCCGCCATCCACCCTCGTGGAGTAGTCGGTGGTGAGCGCGACACAAAAGCAGTATATTCGCCAATCGGGTCTCCCCGCCGTCGGCCCAGTGCTCCACATGGTGCGCGTCGGTGAAACGGAGTCCGCATCCTGGAAAACGACAGCCGCGATCTCGCACGTCGAGTGCGCGGCGGAGCGCGGGGGGAATCGTGCGTGTCTTTCGTCCGACGTCGAGCACGGAGCCGTCCGGTGCATGTGTGACCTGGACTCGCGAAGCGTCGCACGACAGCCGCCGTGACGTTTCATGTGAAAGCCTTGTGCCGTCGTCGAGGTGGGATCGTGGTCCCGGGCCGGTGCGCGTTGCCTCCTCCTCCGCAAACGTCGCCGCCTCCACGAGCGTCGCCTCCTCAACATGAACCACGACCTGGAAGCGCTCGGCTCGGGTTCCGGAGATCGGAGCTGAGTCGGCACCATCACCCTCCTCTCCCGTGCTGGCCTTGCTCTCGACAGCCGTGGCGCCGTCCACCCCGCCGAATCCCGCCGCCAGCGCCCGCTCCGCGAGCAGCCCGAGGGCGTCCGCCCGCCGCTGCGCCGCGGCCTTCCGGGTCTCCTCTTCGCCGCACAGTGCGGCGAAGGCCTTGGCCTGTGTCGTCCCACCCCGCTCCCTGCGGTATAGCGCGTCGGTCGCCGCTTCGATTGCGCGCATCAGGACAGCGGCCACTTCGGGTTCGAGCCGACCCTTCACCCGGTACATGCCGTCTTCGTCCGGAAAGACCGAGAAGGTCCGGGTCTCGTGACGCTCCCGCTCGCGCGTCGCCTCGTCCTTCCGGCTGCCCGGCCTCCAACCCCTTATGAGCCGCTCGAGCTGCGCGGTGGTGCAGCCTCTCGCGAGCTCCAGCAGGTCGGCTTCGTTCTCGGGCGTCGCGACGCGGGTCAGCGCGCGGACCTGCGAGAACGACAACTCGCCCCGCTCCATGCACGCGCCGGTAGTCGGCAGATCCACGAGCACGCGCGCCGTTCGGACCTTCTCCCGAGCGGTTCCGAGGTCGAAGCCCGTCCGGAACGCGAGCCAGTGGGCGCAGGATCGGTGTCCGCCACGCTCCCACCCGCGCCGCGCGTCGAAATCGGCGATGAGCACGAGCAGCTGGTGCGTGGCCGCGTGGATGTGCGCGGCCAACACTGCGATCTCGTCGCCGAGCGCCTCGATGGCGTCATCTTCGTCGAGCGTGGGGGCGGCATCCGGGACATCAGGGCTCGGCGTGGCTCCGTACTCCACCGGCGCGGCCTCGCGCACAACGGCCCATCGCGCGGAGGGCCAGGGCCGGGGCTGCAAGTCGTGGTAGCCGGCAGCGGAGCGAGGGGTAGGCCCAACGGAACGCAATGCGGGAGCACGAAACACGGGGAGGCCTTCTTCTCATGGGACACCGAAGATACCCCGAAATATAGCGCCAGGTTTGGCGCCTCTCTGACGTGGCCGACACGCCCTGAAACGGCCCTCGGAGGCTTCCCGAGTCCAACCTCAGCTCCGGCGAACCGCAACACGGCCAAAGCGGCCGACACACGCGCCTTCCGCACCGCATGCCGGACCCCACCGACTTCAGTGACTGAAAAGCTGTCCATGTCTGGATGGGACGACTTTCCGGATTTTGGAAATCCCTTGCGCCACCGGAACTCTGAGAGGCGTACGGTCGGGTCCAGGTCCCCCGGACCCCTTGCCATCGTCTGGACGGCAGCCGTCAAGGCTGGCATGCCGAGCCTTGGTCTGGCATAGCAGCCCGTGGTTTCGACCCAGTGCTTGCTGCGCCGTGGCTCGCCGCCTACCGTGCCCGCCACGCTTCGAGAGATCTCACCGCGGGAGACGGCCATGCAGCGTCCACGTACACGTCCAACGGGTGTCCTCCCT
>JBBSOM010000500.1:0-3402 GCA_038259715.1 Longimicrobiales bacterium | reverse complement strand
GGGGTCGGTCGCCATGAGCCCGCCGGCCACCTTCACCCAACGGCGGTCTCCGATCGCCCACACCTGGTGCCGGAGGGAACCGCACTCGATCGTGACGAGGACGTGCGGCACGGCGGAGCCGCCCGGCGCCATCGCCCGCCCGAAGACGACCACGTCCACGCCATCCCGCCTGAAGTCCACGTCCGGTCCGAGCCGCACCCCCTCGTGGACGAACACCTTGTCGAACACCGGCCAGCTCTCATCCTCGGGAGCGGGGACGAGGCGGTTCCCCTCGACGAAGTAGGTCACCTTGCATGCGACGCATCCGAGCATCTCCGCGTCGCCGGGCGAGCCGGCTTCGAAACGGGCCGGGTACGGCGTCCGATTCGTGAAGCGCATGGGTTCAGTCGGCGTCGTCGAAGACGGGGTTTCCCACGAACGGGATCGCCATGAGCCGCTCGTGGCTGTGGAGCACGGCGTCCTGAGCGAGCTTGACCGGCGGAGGCAGGTCTTTGCTCCCTTCGCCTGGACCGTCGGGGCCGCCCCCCTTGGGTCGGTCGAAGGCGGCGCGCGCCTCAGTCAGCGCCCGTTCGACGGTGTCCTCCACTTCCTCGGCGGCCATAGGGGCTCCCGCGAGAGCCCGCTCGATGGCCCGCTCACGGAGCTGACCCAGGCGCCGGTCGAGGAGGCTCAGGCTGAGGATCGTTCCCATCGCTGTATCGATCATCGCTCCTCCCGGAAACGCGACGGGCGTCGAAGACGACGACGATAGCGCGCCCCCGGCCGCGACGCCACCGAGGCCGGAGGTGCTGCGAAGCAGGACCTCGGCTCATGCGGGTGCGTCGACGCGGCGCTCCCGGCGGCGCGTGTCCGAATCCACCAGGCCGTCCACCATGTGGACCACGCGGTCGCACTGATCGGCGATCTCATTGTCGTGGGTGACGATGAAGAAGGCGGTGCCCCGCTCGCGATTGAAGCGTCGCATGAACTCGAGCACCTGGGCGCCCGTCTGGGTATCCAGGTTTCCCGTGGGCTCGTCGGCGAGGACCAGGAGCGGATCCATGACCAGCGCCCGAGCCACGGCCACCCGCTGCTGCTGGCCTCCGGAGAGGTCGGTGACTCGATAGCCGGCGCGGTCCTCCAGGCCCACCTGCTCCAGGAGGTCGGCGGCGCGCTCCCGTATCCAGGGCCGTGGGCGCCCGTGCTGGGAAAGCAGCGGAAGCATCACGTTCTCCAACGCGGAGAACGCGGGGAGCAGGTGATGGAATTGGAAGACGAAGCCCAGCGTGCGGCCGCGGAGTTCGGTGCGCTCGCCGTCGTCGAGGGGAACGGTGTCCCGGCCCTGGATGAGGATCCGGCCTTCGGTGACCCGGTCCAGGAGTCCGACCAGGTTGAGGAGCGTGGTCTTTCCCGAGCCCGACGGGCCGGTCAACGCGCAGAATTCACCCGCGTCCAGCACGAGGTCGATGCCCTTCAGGACCGGTGTGACGACCCGCTCGCCGTACGTCTTGGTCAGCGCCTCGGTCCGAAGGATGACGTCACCCATTCCGGATCACCGTTGCCGGGTCCATGCGCGCGGCGTTCCAGGCCGGAACGATGGCCGAGATCACACCCACCACCAGCGCCACCGCCACGGAGCGCGCGTACAGATACGCGGTCAGCGCCACCGGAAAGGTGGCCGAGCCGTCGGGATTCCGCGCAAGCGATGCGAAAAGGAAAGAAAGCGCCGTCCCGAGCGCGATCCCCACCAGGGACCCGACGATGCCGAGGAGCGCACCCTGGATCAGGAAGATGCGGGTTACGGCCGGCGCCTTGGTTCCGGTCGCACGCAGGATCCCGATCTCCTTGGCCTTCTGCACCACGGATACAGCCAGCACCGACGCGATCCCGAGCGCCACGGCCAGGATCACGAACACCTGGATCATGATGCTGGACGCACTCTGTGAACGCAGCCCCGTCAGCAGGTCGCGGTTCTGGGCCATCCACGAGTCGGCCACCAGGCCGGTGCGGTCCTGGATGCGGGCTGCCAACGCGTCCGCCTGGAAGATGTCCTTCCCCACGATCTCGAGCGTGGATACGCCGCCCTGGAGGTCGAAGAGCGTCTGGCCTCCCCGCAGGGAGATGAAGATGAGGCCTCCGTTCAGGCTGCGGCTGCCATAGTCGAAGATCCCCGCGACCGTGTACACCGCGCTCCGGTCGGCGGCCGCCTGAATACGGAGCCGGCCGCCGACGCCGATCCCCAGTCTGCGCGCCAGTTCGGTGCCCACCACGGCGTGGAAACCATCGAGGTTGAAAGACCCCTCCACGAGACGACCCTGCACGTCCACGATGGCCGAGTACGTCTCGAGTTCGATGCCCCGGATCGTCACCGAGTTCGTGCCCGGGCCTCGCACCGCGAGCGCGGGCCCCGTCACCGTGGGCGCCACCGCCACCACACCCGGCGTGCGCTCGAGCAGTGCCTCTACCTGCTTCCACCCCACGATGGACCGGATCCGCTGCGGCGGACGCTGCCTTTGGACGGATCGTATCGGGGCCTCGCCGGCGGCGCTGTCAGCGAGGGGGAGCACGCGCGGCATCTCTTCCGGAGGCCGCACGACGACGTGCGCCTGGCTCCCGAGGGTGCGGTCGATGATGCTCTGTTGCAAGCCGGTGATCAGAGCGGACAGAAAGACGATGACCGCCACCCCCACGCCGATCCCCGTGAGGATGAGCCACGTCTGCAGACGCCCATCCCTCAGGTACCGGATGGCGACGAAGAGCTCGAACGGCAACGCTCAGCCCTCCGATGAGACGCGCACGCGGCCGCCGAGTTCGGGGGAGCCATCGGGCGGCACGACCGCGTCCTCCGGCGTGAGCCCGGATCGGATTTCCACCCACCGTTCCGCGCGGAGGCCCACGACCACCGCGCGCCGGACGAGGCGGCCATCCTCGACGACGGCCACCCACGGGTCGTTCGTGCCGAGGCCACGAACAGCCTCCTCCGGCAGGACCGCCGCCCCTTCGCGGCGCCCGGCCTCGATGTTCACCGAGACGGTCATGGAAGGGAGCAGGTAGTCCGGGGCGTCGAGCACCGAAAGACGCACCTCGACAGTGCCCTGTCCGGCATCCACCGATGGGGCGACCAGAGACACAACCGCCGAGAAACTCTGATCCGGATACGCGTCGGCAGACGCCGTGGCGTGGGCGCCGACTCCCATCTGGCTCAGGTTCTCCTCCGCGGGGAAGACCACCAGTTCCCATGGCCCGTCGAAGGCCATCTCCAGCAGAGTACGGCCTGGCTGCACGGCGTCTCCGGGCTCGACGGACCGGGTCAGAATGACGCCATCGGCCGGCGCTTCGACGCGCGTGAGCGCCAGGCGGGCCCGGGCTGCCATCACTTCCGCATGGGCCCGCGCTACGGCAGCGGGCGGACCGTCTCCTCCG